>CAYVRD010000173.1:0-1548 GCA_964454195.1 uncultured Clostridia bacterium | reverse complement strand
AGCTTATTCATATAATTTCACCAAGATTCCATTGATTTTTTCTAACAAAAAGGTAACCGAATCTAAAGATAGCACAACAACTACTGCACCTTCAATTAGAGTTTCATCAAAGCTAAAAGTATTGCGAATCAACAAAATAT
Source organism: uncultured Clostridia bacterium (assembly GCA_964454195.1). Taxonomy (GTDB): domain Bacteria; phylum Bacillota; class Desulfitisporia; order Desulfitisporales; family JAWSUQ01; genus CAYVRD01. The sequence continues at coordinate 1,408 of CAYVRD010000173.1, read as the reverse complement.
AGGTATCTTTGCCAAACTGAAGATCGATCTTAGTATCTAAGAAATAGAGAACCTCAATTTCCGGCAGAGAATATTCAAGCTTGGTGTCCATCAGGTTTCCAAGTCCGCCTATAATTGCATTGAGAATAATATTTCCTATCTCTCTAATAGCATCAAAATCCGTGTCTGTTAGCTTGCTGGCTACTGGCACATCCTCTCGAAGAGATTCTTCTCCTAAACAGAGATCTACTAATAGCTTAGTTTTATCAACAGGAAAAACCAATCTAGCCTTTCCGCTAAATTGGGTGCCAAATTTTATCGAGGAAGAAATGACATGACCCTGCAAAAAGCTGGGCAGGGATTGGAAATAGTCGGTTTCCTCCTTTAAGGAAACCAGCTCAATCTTGGGAATAGTCAAATTTATCTTTTGATTTACCATTTCAGATAACAGACTAGCAGATTGACCGATATATATATTCATGAACTCTTTTAATGCATCCTGCTGAAGAGTAGTGAGCATTTTTTAGCCCTCCCTTATTAGCGCAGCCAATTCAGCAGCCTTTTCTGGAGTGAAGGGCTTGTTAACAAAAGTGATAATACCTAAGCTCCGCACTTCATCCTGAATAATCTTTTGCACATCTGCAGAGATTACAGCAGCTTTAGCCTGAGGGTCAATAGCTTTGATTTTTCGCAGGACCTCTTGACCATTCAGTTCAGGTAACAATAAATCTAATAGGACTACGTCAGGTTGGGTAGATTGGTACAGCTCTAGTCCTTGTTTTCCATCTCCAGCAACAACAAATTCAGCCTCTGGCAGCTGGGAAGACAAGTATTTTACAATAGCTTTTTGATATAGCATGGAATCTTCAATTACAAGTATTTTCATTTTTTACCCCCCCCTTTTTTTTAGAAATATCCATATAGTAATTTGAATTATATTAAATAATTCTTCGCCATTATTTTGACAAAATCCTTCTAGAAATTGATGAATATTTGTAAGATTTGGTAGGTTTCTAGTGTAATGTAATACTGGATATAGGGTATAAAAAAAACTTAGAATGAGCTAAGGGAATCTGTGTTGTGATTCAATAAGCTGAATGGTAGAATGGTTTAAAATACATGCAATGAAAACAACTGATTAAGAGGGAGGAGCCTTGGTTATAATGAAAATAGCGCTTATTGCCCATGATAAGAAGAAGGAAGATATTTTACGATTTGCCTCTGATCACCAGGAGGAGCTGAAGGTACACACCGTATTTGCTACTAGAACTACGGGAAATCTGCTAAAAGAAAAGGTGGGTATTCCGGTCAACTGTCTTCTGTCAGGACCTATGGGCGGAGACCAGCAGATTGGCAGTTTGGTGGCAACAAAGCAAATAGATTTGGTAATATTTTTACGTGATCCTTTGACAGCCCAGCCTCACGAGCC
>CAYVRD010000172.1:0-1691 GCA_964454195.1 uncultured Clostridia bacterium | reverse complement strand
TGCTTGCAGCTACAGATAGATTATCAAAGAGGAATTCTAGGACTTAATATTAATAGAGGTACTTTTCAGTTGCACAGCAAGCAGCCTGCTATGGAGTTAAAACCAACTAAGCCAGCTTTAGAGTTAGACATGAAGCACCCTCAAGTTAGAATTGACCAGAGGGAGCAGTTTGATCAGTTGGGGAAGAGATTTCCTGTTTCCATGGCTAAGCATTATGCAAATAAAGGTAAAGCCATCTCTACTCAAGGGATAGCCCGACGGGTATCGGAAGGAAGAAAGCTGGCGGATATTCATCAGCCTGTAGATATTGGTCAGCTAACTGCTGCTAGAGAGCAGGTGCCAAGAGAAAGAAAGCTTACTATAGAGGCCTTGCCTAAGAGTCCTCCCAAAATAGAATTTATCACTAATGAGCCCAAGGCTCATTTAGTGGAAGGCAAAGTAAATGGCAATCTTAGATACGGAGAGGTTAAATTAAATGTAAATATTGGTAATGTAAATGCCTATTGGCTGCAAAAACCTGACGTGAGTATAAGCTATTTAGGCAGAGCCATTGATTTTGCAATATAAATCTATATTAGCTGGCTTTAAAACGACCCGTTATCTTGGTGGGTCGTTTGTTTGTATGTTATACTTATTGTAATATATAAATACATATTGGGAGGATAAATAAAATGATACTGAACACTAGCAATTTTGGTGTGTTGGAAGTAAAGGAAGAAGACATAATACTATTTCCCCATGGTATTCCAGGCTTTGAAGAAATGAAAAAATTTGCCCTAATTAACCATGAAGAAAACAGTCCCTTTCACTTTCTCCAGGCAGCAGAAGAGGAAGAGCTAGTCTTTGTAGTTGTTGAGCCCTTAGCTTTTTTTCCCCAGTATAAAGTAATGCTTTCTAAACAAGACTTAGCAGACATTAATATAGAAAAGGTAGAAGATGCACTGATACTTTTAATTGTTACAATCCCCCAGAATCCTCAACAAATGACAGCTAATCTTCAGGCACCTCTAATTATCAATACAAAAGAAAATCTAGCCAAGCAGATAATCCTTGACCATGCTGACTACAAAACAAAACATTTTCTTTTTCAGCCGCCTACAACCAGCGAAGATAGCCTTCAAAAAAATGACAACTCTGTAATAGACAAGGGGTGACATAATGCTAATCTTATCAAGAAAAGCTGGAGAGACTGTTATTATTGCCAATAATATTCACATTACAGTTGTTGAAGTTAAAGATGGTCAAGTTAAGATTGGCATAGATGCTCCAAAAGATATCTCTATTTTTAGACAAGAGGTATATGAGCTTATTCAAGAGGAAAATAAGCGGGCTGTCGCAAACAAATTAAATATAAATTTATTAAAAGAGTGCAATAAAAAAGAATAGTTTATAAGCAAAAAGAATCTAAGTTTAATATTGGTCGAATAAGCTAGAATTACGGTGATATTCATAAAAATTCACCTATAATTAGCTATAAAGGCTAAATTTAGAGCTTATAATCCCTAGAATGAACTCGATATAATAAGTAGTAGTGAAAAGCATGTCTTACAGATTCGGCCGACTGGGTGGCATGCAACACAACAATAATTTAATAACTCCTCAAACACGGATGTGAACGGGAGTATAAAAAAATTCAAGACCAGCTAATAAAAGTCAAGGGTTAATCTTAGAAAACTAAGAAATATTTTATT
>CAYVRD010000171.1:0-1727 GCA_964454195.1 uncultured Clostridia bacterium | reverse complement strand
AATCCAGCGTAGTCAGTCGCACCCCCCGCGGGTGCGTGGATTGAAATGGCTTTAGCAGAAGATGAAAACCACATCTATGCAGTCGCACCCCCCGCGGGTGCGTGGATTGAAATAAGCTGAGTGCTTTGGCTTATCTCCATGGAATCCCTGTCGCACCCCCCGCGGGTGCGTGGATTGAAATTAATCTACTAACTAGTGCATCCTGCAAAAATAAGTCGCACCCCCCGGGTGTGTGGATTGAAAATTGCTCATTGATGTCATTAAACTTTTCCCGGGGAATGTCGCACCCTCCAGCGGGTGCAATGATAGCTGCCAGAGCATTTTTAGCTGCAGAGGCTCCAAGTGTCCATATTTTCAAGGTGGGCAAAAGAAACTTGAGTATGATATACTAAATGGAAAGAAGTTTAAGCTACTTTTTTTCGAAGATTCAAATTGTAGAAACTTTAAAGAAAATCTATACCAGATAGGAGGAGGGAACTGCTGCCGGGTGAGGACAGTAGCAGTAAAAAATTATGGAGCTAACAGCTGAACAAAAAACTGCTTTAAAAGGAAAAGGGTATATCGAGATTAGAGGCGAAAATGTCTTTGCCTGTAGAGTAGTTGCGCCAGCAGGCAAACTAACTGCAGAGCAAGCTAAGAAAGTTGCCGAGGTAAGCGAGAAATATGGCAAGGGTGCCTTTTATTTTACCCAAAGGCTGAACATAGAAATCCCATGGGTAGCCTATGAAAACCTAGAGGCACTTACTGAAGAGCTGGCTCAAGTGGGCTTGAGCATTGGTTCAGCAGGAAAGAAAGTAAAGCCAGCCCATACATGTAAGGCTGTCTATTGTAAAATGGCCTTAGCTGATGTAGAAGGACTAGCATTGAGAATAAATGAAAGATTTTGTGCTGAGGAGGTAAAGCTTCCTAGCAAGCTGAGGATTTCTATTGCTGGATGCTTGCACAACTGCTCTAGTCCCCAGCTTTCATGTATCGGCATCCAAAGCAAGAAGAAGGATAAATACGCTATCTCTCTAGGTGGAAATGGTGCTAGAAAACAGATTTTTGGCACAGAGCTAGAAGGGCTTTACACTGAAGAAGAAGTGATAAGCCTTTTAGATAAAGCTATTAAGCTCTATAAGGAAAAAGGCACTGAAGGCGAGCGTTTCTCAGCCTTTGTAGAGCGGGTAGGAATTGGTCTATTGGGAAAGTGAAACTAAATGGTGTATTTAGGGCAATAAGAATTGAAAAATAATTACATTAGATTCTATTTATGGAATTTATGCAAGAATTTTGGTCATTATAGCCAGGCTTGCCTTAAATTGTGGCATGACCTATAGGCCTTGAACAGTTACAATTTATTGTAGGAGGGTGAAAGAGATAGATACATACCTTCCTAAAATAATAAGCAGTACAAGGGGGTTATAATGAGTTATTTTAGGTGGATCACAATTATCTTTGTAGCAGGAATTCTATTTGTAGTTAGTCCCATGGCCAATACGGAAGCAAATGTAGCGGGAACTAAACTGGATACTCATCGAGTAGTTAAGGGAGAGAGTCTATTTCTCATCAGTCTCCAGTACGGTGTCACTGTGGAACAGCTGCGCAAAGTAAACAGCTTGGACTCAGATATGATTTTAATAGACCAAGTGTTAAACTTGCCAGCAGGGGTGAAGGCAGCTCCTGTCCAGCAGGCTACCCATCAGGTAATCAGAGGTGAAAGCTTGTTTCTTATCAGCCGTCAGTAC
>CAYVRD010000170.1:0-1855 GCA_964454195.1 uncultured Clostridia bacterium | reverse complement strand
TTGTATAAAAAGGATAAAGCTTACATTTTGAATTAATCCATATGAAATAATTAATTACTATATAGAACAAAACTGTTTTACGTAACAAAATAGAGACTAACTATATGAAGTCAAGTACTTTTATGTAATTTTTTAGAATTTATATAAGAAGTAATTAAACTTAAAAAAGAGCATGGCAAATAGAGCAACTAGGTTGCTGTAAAAAAACCAGAAATTACATTAGATTAGATTTGTGGAACAAATGCAGTATTGTTTTTCAGTAAATAGTAAATTACTCTAATTAGTTTTTTACCAACATGGCATCTAGCAACATTGAAATGCTTGCCTTCAGATCGCTTTTTGGCCATGTATTGAGCAAAGGTTTTATCACGCATTGGAACTAGCCTAGCGGCTTGCATAATAGCCCATCTAAGGTAGGTAGAACCACGTTTTACCATTGGAGTTTTAGAAGCGTTAAACTTTCCAGACTGATAAGTAGAAGGATCCATTCCAGCGAATGCAAGAAGTTTAGCTGGGTTTGAAAAACGCATAACATCACCAATTTCAGCCAATATGATGGCAGCTAAGGTGTATCCAATACCTGGAATAGTAATTATTGGAGTATCTAGTTCGTCAATAACCATCTTAATTTGTTTATCCAATATATCTATTTCTGTTTGCACAGATTGAATTAGGCGAATAGTTTGTTGCAACTCGAAAGCTGTAGAGCGATTGCTTGATCCAATAGAATTAGCAGCAAGCTCTTTTAAAGCAATAGCTTTCTCTTTACTATATTTACCTTTAGAAGCTGTTCTTATGATGTTTGTTAGCTTAGTAAGATGGCAGTTGCAGATGCTGTTAGGGGTTGGCAATTCAAGTAATAGTGCATAACTGGAACTTTGGTGTATAGACCAGAATAAGCTTGGCAATTCAGGAAAAATGATATCGATTAAACGGGTAACAGAAAGTTTAAGTCTAGAACGATAACTAATCATCCTATGACGATGTCTTGTTAGTGACTTTAACTCCTGAATCTGATATGATACTGGTGAATAGGATTTTGATTCATCAGTAAAGAGCATAGTCGCAATGACCTTTGCGTCGGTCTTATCTGTTTTAGTCTTCCTAAGGGTTTGAGCCTTACGGAAAAGATTAGTAGCCAATGGATTTAGGATGGTGACCTGAAAGCCTTTGGAATACAGATAATTTGTGATATTTGTGCTGTAATGACCTGTTGATTCGAGTCCTATTTTTACGTTTTCAATACTTTTAGAACCAAGAGCAGAAAGGATAGAAGAGTAAAGGGTTTCAAAACCTTTCTTAGAATTGGAAATACGTAAAGAATCGGTATGAATAACACCATCAGAATCGATAATACAGCAATCGTGCTTAGCTTTGGCAACATCAATACCAATAAATAGCATAAAAAACAACTCCTTAAGTGTAGTACGCCATGTTTCCACTAACTCTATGTTAAATGTATCCTTGCTATATATAAAACGTCTAAGCGTTATCTAACTAATTAACAAATAAACATAGAGCTGTGGTTAGAGCCTCGAAAAAAACAGTCGGCTGTATAGGGACAGCTGCTGTAGGTGAGATAACTAATCCACAGCGTCTAATACAGATTATATAGAAAATAATCTAGAAAGGAAAATGTATAATGGATTTCCCTATATTTTCATTATACAAGGTGAGATTATGACGAAAGTGCGTACCTGCAAGACCTGCCCTCTCTACGATAGGGAGCTTTCTCGCTGCCGGATGGGTTTCGTTAACCCTTCTACTAAACGGGCTGCAGAAAAAGTGATAGCTACTTATGGAAGCGATTACGTCTGTCACTACAACCGTTGGAAGAATTCTGGTGCATTGAAGT
>CAYVRD010000169.1:0-1882 GCA_964454195.1 uncultured Clostridia bacterium | reverse complement strand
TTTTGATATGAATGAGGTGTAGCCCGATGATAGCCATCTCAGATTTAGATAAAAAGATAATTCGACTGTTACAAGATGATTTGCCCTTAGATAGCGAGCCTTACAAGGTACTAGCTGAGCAGTTGAATATATCCGAGGCAGATCTACTATCAAAAATAGAATACTTTTTAGAGCTAGGAATAATTAGAAGATTTGGCGCTGCCATTAGGCACCGGGAAGCGGGTTATACCGCTAATGCAATGGTAGTGTGGGATGTTGACGACAGCATTGCTGAGGAGTTGGGTAAAAAGATGGCCCAGTTTCCTGAGGTTACCCATTGCTATCAAAGACCTCGACACCCCGGGTGGCCCTACAATCTTTTTACTATGGTGCATGGCACTAGCAAAGAGCAATGCTATCAAATTGCTGATAGAATTGCTGAGAGAGTAGGAATCAATGATTTCCATTTGCTATTTAGTACTAAGGAGCTAAAAAAGACTAGTATGAAATATTTTGTAGAAGAGCTTTAAAAGCCTTAAAGGAGGGTTTTTTATGCATAATGGTTTTGCCAATTCAAGCCAGCTATATCAACAGGCTAAGATGTTGATTCCTGGGGGAGTAAATAGCCCAGTGCGAGCCTTTAAAGGAGTAGGTGGAGAACCAGTATTTATAAAAAGGGGGCAGGGTGCACGAGTTTACGATGTGGATGGAAATCAGTACATAGATTATGTAGGCTCATGGGGACCTTTGATTTTAGGTCATTTGCACCCAGAAGTAGTTCAGGCTCTGCAAAAGGCCTTGGAAATCGGCACCAGCTTTGGTGCACCTACTGAGCTTGAAACCGAGCTAGCCCAATTAATTGTAGACATTGTCCCTTCAATTGAAATGGTAAGAATGGTCAATTCGGGTACAGAAGCTACTATGAGTGCCTTAAGGCTTGCCCGGGCTTATACAAAAAAGAATAAAATAGTCAAATTTGAAGGCTGTTATCATGGACACACAGATGCCCTATTAATTAAAGCAGGATCAGGAGCACTGACCTTAGGTATACCTAGTAGCCCTGGGGTGCCAGATAATATAGCTAATAACACTATCACTGCTACCTACAATGATCTAGCAATGATAGAGGAGATATTTGCCCAAGAGGGTCAGGATATAGCTGCAGTAATTGTAGAGCCGGTAGCTGGCAATATGGGATGTGTGCCACCACTGCCAGGCTTTCTAGAAGGCCTGCGCCAGGTCACCAAGGAATATGGAGCTCTATTGATTTTTGATGAAGTAATGTCAGGCTTTAGAGTTGCTCTAGGCGGTGCTCAAGAGCTATATAATATTGATCCGGATTTAACATGTTTAGGTAAGGTAATCGGGGGAGGACTCCCTGTAGGCGCATATGGGGGGAAAAGGGAAATCATGGAACAGGTTGCTCCTGCCGGCTCTGTTTATCAGGCCGGAACACTGTCTGGTAACCCGCTAGCAATGACAGCAGGATTGGCTACCCTTAAGATATTGCAGCGTCCAGGCACTTATGAGCAGCTATTTAAAGCTACTGATAAGCTTGCCCAGGGGTTAGAGTCTCTTACTAAAGAGTTAAATGTAACTGCATCCTTTAATAAAGTTGGCACAATGCTATCTATTTTCTTTACTGACAAGCAAGTGGTGGACTATCCATCAGCAGCTACCTCAGATGTAGCTAAATTTGGCAAATTCTTTTGGAAAATGCTACAAAACGGTGTGTATTTAGCTCCATCTCAGTTTGAGGCGTCTTTTATGTCCCTAGCCCACACAGATGAAGATATTGACATGACTATTGGGGCTGCGAAAAAATCTCTTCAAGAAATTAATGATTAGCCTGAATTATTCATGTAGCTGTATTTTTAATCCCACATCTACAAGATATGGGGTA
>CAYVRD010000168.1:0-1883 GCA_964454195.1 uncultured Clostridia bacterium | reverse complement strand
CAGTCATTTTCTCACACATCCTCCTCTCTATTTGCTAGTAATCTTCAATTGAGGTTATTTCTGGTTGATGCCGCTCAGTGGAGTCCTTTTTCTTAATAATTGTATCGATGCGCAATATAGCTTGAGCGACCTCACCAGCAGCCTTTAAAGCATGTATTTTTACAAGAGCAGGGTCAACTATACCAAGCTCCCACATATTTGTCACTTGACCAGTGTCACAATCCATGGCTAAGCTCCAGCTTTCCGATTCACTCTGGGCAGCTAGAACATCTCCCAATTTTTCAAGAGAATTATAGCCAGCATTGCTGACTATTTGAACAAAGGGCTTACGCAATGATTCCACCACGCAATCAACACCATAGGCTGCCATGCCTTTAGTGTCTCTGCGAACTCTTTCAACAGCTAGAGAAGCAGCCAGCTCTATTGCCCCTCCTCCTGGCACCAATCCTCCCTTAACTGCTGCTTGAACAGCTGCAGCAGCATCCTTTGCTATTCGCTCTCGCTCTCCCACCACTTCCTCAGTAGCTGCTCCAACTAATATGGAGGCCATAGGCTTTCCTTCTCCTCCTATGATTAGGGTTTGCTCTAAGCGCTCATCCTCTATGACCTTTTTTGCTTTTCCTAGGTATTTAGACAGCTCTTCAGGAGCCTTTTTTAACCCAGTTCTCTTTATAGGTCTAGCGCCAGTGTGTTCGGCCACCTTGCGCATTTGCCTAGTGGACACCCGCTGAATTACCATAACTCCTGCATCAGATAGTATTTCTTCTGCCAAGTCATTGATGCCTCTATCCACTAATATCAGACTTACTCCAATTTGACAAAGTTTTTGTATATTGTCTACAAATTGCTGCTGATTCTTTATGTAGTGGTTGAAACCAGTCTCAGTGGCAAGAGCTTCTTCTTCCACTTCCTCAGGCTCTAGGGCATCGTCTACTATTAATATCTTTGGATTTTCTATTACTTCAGGCATTTCTTTAGCTGTTCGACCTTTTGATACAACTACACCAGAAAAAACTTTGTTATCTGCTCCTACCATAGAAGCCACAGTCTCTGATAAACGAAAATTGCGCAGCATCAGCTTTTCTTCGCCCACCAGTCGAGCAGCCTTTGTCACAAGCTGAGCAATGTCGCGATGCTCTCTTCCAGCTATCAATGCTACCTGCTCCACTAAAGGATCTGATAAGCTTTCTATTTCATAGGTAGTTTCCTCAATATAACTTACTGCCGCCGCTATTCCTAGGCGAATACCTTCTATCACCCTAGCCACAGGCACTCCTTTAATTACTTGATTCACACCTTCTCCAATTAAGGCACTTGCCATAATAGTAGTGGTGGTAGTCCCATCGCCTACTTCTTCCTGTTGGGCTTTAGCAGTATTAATTAACATCCTAGCTGCTGGATGATTTGCTTCCATCAAGTTTAAGATTGTTACCCCGTCGTTAGTTATCACCACATCGCCATATTTATCAACAAGCATAGTGTCTAAGCCTTTTGGACCTAAGGTTCCCTCAATAGCTGCAGATATTGCCCTGATAGCATTAGCATTAGTCATCAGGGCTGCCAAGCGTTCGTCCACCTCTGAGTTCTTGTTATTAGCCTGCTTCAAGCTCAAGTAAAAAGTCCTCCTTTGACTTAGTCTGGGTTATGCCCTAATTTATTTATAAATGTTGCCAAGAACCTTAGAAAGTGTATTGCTCATTACATCCACCACTGCTACTGCTTTGGCGTAATTCATCCGAGTGGGACCCAAAATTCCAATAGTACCAACCCGTTCCCCATTTATTGAGTAGGTTGCTGTTATTACACTACAAGCATTAATACCTTCTAAGTTGTTTTCCGTACCGATCTTGACTACTACTCCATTGGTGGAATAGTCAGCGGCT
>CAYVRD010000167.1:0-2240 GCA_964454195.1 uncultured Clostridia bacterium | reverse complement strand
ACTATTGACGTACACATTCGTCACCTTAGAGAGAAAATAGAGGATGACGCCAGTAAGCCAAAATATGTTTTGACTGTGCGAGGTGTTGGCTATAAATTTAACGAGCGAGAGATGAGTTAATGTTTAAAAGCATTCGCTGGCGTATTACCTTCATCTTCTTTTCTCTTTTCTTAATTACGATTCTCTTGCTATCGGGCGTACTGTCCCGCTTTTTAGAAAACTATTTTATGGCTAACCTCACTGATCAACTGGCCACAGAGGCCACCATAGTTCAAAAGTTTATCAGTGTTCAATACCCCTTCCAACCAAAGGAGCTGGATGCCCTAGTAAAGGATATTGGTCAAACCATCAATATTCGAATTACCGTTATTGATTCTACCGGTAAGGTTTTAAGTGATTCGGAGGAAGATGTGGCTAGAATGGATAATCATCGACTCCGGCCTGAATTTGCTCAAGCCTTACAAGGAGAAGTAGGAGATGCTGTTCGCTATAGTACAACAATAAAAGAAAACCTAAAGTATATTGCTATGCCCATAAAGCATGAAGGGGCAATAGTTGGGGCAGTGCGAGTGAGTATCCCCACCACCGAAATTTCTCAGGCTCTCAGCGAAATTAACTCCATTTTGACCTATACCTTTATGATTGCTATTTTAGTTTTTATAATCCTAAGCCTACGCCTCTCTTCTATAATTACTACGCCTTTAGAGGAGCTAACTCGCTCAGCAACCCGTATAGCGCTGGGAGATTTGAGACATCGCATATTCACCTCAGACCAAGGGGAAATCGGCCAGCTACAGCACGCCATCAACTTTATGGCAGAAAAGCAGCAGGAAAAGCTTTCGGAAATTGAGGATAAAAAGAGTAAGCTGGAGGCAGTCTTAGCCAATATGACTAGCGGCATCATAGTGGTCAATAAAAAGTGCTACGTAAATATGATTAATCAAGCAGCAGAAAATATGCTTAATGTGCAGACTGATCAAGTGCTGGGCAAAACTTGCTTGGCGATTATGCGCAATAAGGAGCTTCAGGGTGACCTGGAGAAGGTTTTATTATCTGGCAAGGTACTAGTTCGGGAGATACACCTGGAAAAGCCTGTTGAGCGATTTATTCAAGTAGTTTCTGCCCCCATCTACCACGGCAAGTCCCTAAAGGAGGCGGTGATGGTCTTAACAGACATCTCCACTATCAAACAGCTGGAAAAAATGCGCTCCCAGTTTGTTGCCAACGTCTCCCATGAGCTTAAAACACCATTGACCTCCATCAAGGGATTTGTGGAAACTCTACAATCTGGGGTTGTGTCAGATCAAGAAACGGCAGATAGATTTTTATCTATTATTGCTACAGAAACTGAGCGCTTATCCAGGCTTATCGAGGATATTCTAGAGCTATCAAAAATAGAGTCTAATAAAAAGCTGGTTAAGCTAGAGCCAGTAAACCTTAATAGCCTAATTGAGGCTACAGTTCAGCAGCTGGCAAACGAAGCTGCCAAGAAAAAGCTGGCTGTTTATGCGGACATCAGTGAGCAGTATCAGGTAATAGCCAACAACGACGGCCTCAAGCAGGTTTTCCTCAACCTATTACAAAATGCAATCAACTACACTCCCCCTGGAGGTCAAATAGATATTCAGGTGTTAGACGGAGCTAACCAGGTTCAAGTTTCTATTGCTGATACGGGAATTGGCATCCCTCAAGAGGATCTGCCTCGGATATTTGAACGCTTTTATCGAGTTGATAAGGCCCGCTCCCGCCAAGAAGGGGGCACCGGCTTAGGCTTGTCTATAGTCAAGCATTTAGTGGAGAGCTTTGGCGGCTCTATCTGGGCTAAAAGCCAGGAGGGAAAAGGCTCTACCTTTTATTTCACCCTGACAAAAACCACCTGTAGCCTAGAGCAGGAGCATTAAAATCTAGGAATTAAACTGCTTATTTTACGCAAAAATACCTCTAGGGAATCTTATCCCAGGAGGTATTTTTATGTCTATTCCCAGCTTTATCAAACCAATGGAGCCTCTACTAGGCTCTGAGCCCTTTGACAGCCAGCAGCATCTTTTTCAATTGAAATGGGACGGGGTGCGCTGTCTAGCTTATCTAGACAAAAGCCCGGTGCTTATCAATCGACGGGGAAATCACCGCACCCTAATCTATCCTGAGCTGGTAGCAGCTTTACAGGGCTTAGCTAGCTATCAGTTAGTTTTGGACGGAGAAATAGTAGCCCTAGACCAGGCTGGCAAGCCCAGCTTTCG
>CAYVRD010000166.1:0-2583 GCA_964454195.1 uncultured Clostridia bacterium | reverse complement strand
TCGTGCAGGTAGGCATAAGCAGCTTCCTTCCCCGCCCATAGCTTACCCATAGCAGGTACTATTTTTTCAAAGTATAGCCAATAGCCCTGCTTGAAAACAGGAGCTGTAGGTCTGGCCATGTCTAAAGACACCACCTTACCTCCTGGCTTTACCACTCTAACCATTTCAGAGATAGTCTGTTTAATATCGGGGACATTTCTTAAGCCCCAGCCTACAGTAACACAATCAAAGCTATTGTCGGCGAAGGGCAGCTCCATGGCATTTCCCCGAATTAGCTCTATACTTTTACCCTCTGGATGCTTGGCAATATTCTCTTTTGCCACCTCCAGCATGTTAGCAGAAAAATCTAATCCTATCACCTTTCCCTGCAACCCTACTTTATTTGCCAACTCCATTGAAAGCATTCCCGTTCCACAACATATATCTAAGCAGATAGAGCCTTCTTTAGCCTCTGCCCTGTTTACTGCATATTTCCGCCAGGATTTATCTAAACCAAAGCTCATCAAACTATTGAGCAAATCATAGCGTTTAGCAATACCGTCAAACATGCTTTCCACATAGGTGGCCTTTTCTTCTCTGCTAGGCAACTTAGCCATTTTCAATCCCCCATATTTAATATTGTCCAGTGGCGCTCCTTGGCAATCTCCAGTAGTTGGCTATCTGGCGCTACTGCTACCGGATTTCCCACCTGCTCCAAAATATCTAAATCAGATATACTGTCTGCATATGCATAGCTGCTTTGCCAGTCTACCTTGTCCTTAGGATAAACCTCCCACAGCTTGGTCAGCTTTCGCTGCCCTTGAAGTTGTTCTACTGCCTTAGTCAGCTTAACTACTCCCTCCAGCATGGGAATCGAGGTTCCAATAACTGTGTGGGAGCCTAAATAGTCACCTGCTATCTTTAAAAAGGGCTCAATAGCGCCCGAAAGTATGATTACCTGGTAGCCTTGATTCTGCTTTTCAGCCATTTCCTTGGTTATCTCCTTGTTGGCCTTAGACGCCATACCCCTAAAGGCATTGTGGCAAAATTGCTCTAGCTCTTGCTGACTCAATCCCTGCAAGGACCTAACCAGTGTCTCCATGGCCTTAGTGCGCATAACAGATTTATTCATTAGCTTTGCTTTGTACATAGTGTACATGGGTAGAAAGCTGATAAAGAATTTATAGTAATATTTTTTATAGCCCTGCTCCTTAAGCTGTTTAACCAGATATGTAAAGGTATCAAAGGGATATATTGTCCCATCAAAGTCGAAAACTGCTAGCTTATACATTGGCAGCACCTCTCTTTGCATTATTTGCAGTTGGAAATTTTAAGAGCAATTTTATGCCAATGCTTTGTAAGTTCTATTTAATTCTCATATTTCCTGCCCCTGGCCCAGTTTTTCCACTATAGGTATATCTGCCGGTGCAAAATCAAAGTCCTTTAACTGGTCCGTTGACACCCACCGATAGTCCGAGTGCACCGCTAGCTTTAGCTGCTCTAGCTGCCCCTCTGGCAGGTAAGCCCAATAGGCCAGCAAAGCAATCTGACCCTTGGGATAAGTGTATATGCTCTTGGCATAAAAATCACCTACAATAATCAGCAGGTTAAATTCCTCCATCATTTCCCTGACTAAGCAATTCTCTGGTGTTTCTCCATGTTCAATCTTACCCCCGGGAAACTCCCACTTGCCCTCTAGTGCATCTCCCCGCCCTCTTTGAGCAATCAATATCTTTCCTTGATCAACTAATAAAGCTGCTGTAACCTCTTTCATTTTTCCAACCTCCTGTATCCACTATTATACCATTTTAAATTGCTTTTATTGCTCTAAAGACTTGAAGACCATAACTCTATAGTTTAAGATACAACAGAGGGGGGATTACAATGACAACAGAAAATATTGCTGAACATCTATCCCGAGAAGAGCGAAATAAGAAAAAAAAGACTTCTTTAGGCGAAATAATTGTTGTTCTGGCAGTGCTTATTCTCTTGGGAGGTCTAGGGTATGCTGGCTATACCTATGTGGAATATCGTTTTGCTCAAATAGAACAATCTACTATCGCTAATAACTCTAAATTGCTTGCGGAAATTCAAAGCACTAACGCCATCAACTTTCAGCTGCTAGAGACTAATCTGCAAAACATTTCTATGGAGCTGGAGGATATAAAATGGGTGCTCAATGAAGCTGATGCTACTATTGGCACCTCCGCATCTGCTCAGGAAACCCTTTCTCAGCATATTCGAGAGCTGGAAAGGCAGATGCAGGAGCTGAAGGCTAGTATGGAACTATTAAAGAGGTCTGCTCATGGGTCTAATTAAGTACCTTGCCTTAGCCCTCATGGCTCCTTTTTTAGGGATGGTATTGGCCTTAGCCCAGCAAGAGCCCTTGGACCATGTGCATGCAGAACCTTTAGTGCTAGATTTTCAAACTCTAACAGATAGCGCCGACCATATCCGCCAACAAAATTCTGTAATCCTGACATCAGTGGGATTAGTTAACTCTTCCCTAGCTCAACAGCAACAGCATTATCAGGAGCAACAGCAATTAATTCAGCAATTAATTCAAGAAAGCTTGGCCCAAAAGCAGCTCTCCAATGAGCTATA
>CAYVRD010000165.1:0-2600 GCA_964454195.1 uncultured Clostridia bacterium | reverse complement strand
CCCCATATCTTGTAGATGTGGGATTAAAAATACAGCTACATGAATAATTCAGGATAATGGGTATTTTCTCAAAAAAAATAAAGAGACCCTCATGCTCTCAAAATATCCTAAAAAAAGCATATCAAAGCCTCCAGCACACTCCCCCAGCCCCTTTCGGGCTCATTTTAGTCGATGCGATTAACAAAGCAATTAAAAACATGTTAAGCATCGGTGGTTTTGTAGTATTTTTCGCCATTATGTTAGCAGCCATAGAAACCTTAAGCTTATTATCTACACTGCAAAGCATTGTTGGAATTTTAATAGCTTTTTTAGGAATTAGTCAAAGCTTTGCAGCTTCAATTAGCACTGGGCTATTTGAGGTAACTTTAGGTATTAGGCAGGTTACTCAAACTGAAGGTCAGTTTTACCAACAGGTAGCTATAGCCTCATCAATCTTGGCATGGAATGGTCTTTCTATCCACGCCCAAGTCGCTAGCTTTATTAGTAAAACGGACATAAAATATACTACTTTTTTATGGAGTAGAGTAGCTCAGGCTGCCCTTGCCCCTATAATCACTTTATTTTTTTTCCATCAATATGAAACCACCTTCACCCACATAAGTCAAAGCAAGATGGGCTTACTGCTTATTTCAGAAAGCTTTTCGCCTTTAATGATATGTTGGCTTTCTTTGTCTACCATGTTTATTCTATTATCACTTATAGCTATAATTAGTATAACTTACTGGATAGTTAGGTCTACTATAGCTTACTTGTCATCTAGATGCTGAACTTGATGCTGCCCCTCTTTTACCGCATCTATAGCTTTACCTAAAGTTGTCTCAAGCTTTTGAAGAACATTCATGGCATAGGCTTTAGCTTGCATTTCTATCTCAGCAGCTTCTTCACTTACTTTGCTAAGCCTTTCTTGAGCTGCTATCTCAGCTTTACGAACAATTTCACTATTACAAGCCTGTTCATCTATATAGGCTGTGGCCTTAGCTACTATATTCTCTGCTTCCGCTTGGGCATCGCTCAATATTCTTTCCCTTTCTTTTGTAACCCATTGAGCTTGTCTCACCTCTTCTGGTATCATAGCTCTAATTCTGTCTATGTAATCTAAAATCACATCTTCGTCAATAAATAGCTTTCCGGTCATAGGTATCCTGGAAGCGCCTTCAATCTCTGATTCTAGCTCCTCAATAACTCTAATTAAATCCACTGCTCTTCCCCCTTTAGATAGTTGCGTATAATGTGATTATAATATCTCCGTATTTCTTTGTCTTTACAGCTGATAATGTACTTACATTCTTAATTTGTTCTTTACTACTAGTCTCTGTAACTACAATTCCCCCTGGTGCAATAAGGCTACTGTCCTCTAAGTAACACAAAGCTTTTTCGGCCAGACCCTGATGATAGGGAGGATCAATGTAAACAATATCAAAGCTGGCCCCTTCATTACTAAGCATTTTTAATAAAACAAAAGCATCTAGCTTGTAAACCTTTATTTTATCACTAAATCCAGTATTCTTTATATTCTCTTCAATAACTTTAACTGCAATCCTGTCTTTTTCGGATGTTGTCGCTAGTCTAGCGCCTCGACTGACCGCTTCTATAGCTATGCTACCTGTTCCTCCAAATAGGTCTAGAAAAGCAGCATCTACCACTTTATCACCTAGTATATTGAAGACTGATTCTTTAACTCTGTCAGTAGTAGGTCTAGTGGTAAAGCCTTTTGGAGCCTTAAGTTTCCTCCCTCTACCCTCTCCACCAATTATCCGCAAAATTAATCATCTCCTTCAGGCCAATTATAGCATAATTTTCTAGTTTTACAAATATCCTAGGACTATTAGTTTTTTTAAGTTTTTTTATTTTTTGAATGTATAGTTTTCGCTCATATGTTAATAATATAATTAAACAACGAGGAAACAGCTCGTTGTTGAAGAGCTTAGGTTATTTTTTAATAACCCTCCCCCATAAGCTCTTCCTCCGGTTTCTCCTCTCCCAAAATATTGCTTATTAGGCATAAAGAGTCGCTTTTATAGTGGCTCTTTTTGCCTTTTGTCTTATAAAAAAATTGAATAAATAAATAGTTCTAAATAGCTCTACTGTTTAACTTCCTTTTCTCATTTTTTCCTCCATTTATATGTGGATTAATATTAAGTTAAGAATAGAATCCTTAGCAATTTGACAATAATACAAGAATAATATATGATTTTATTAAATAAATAACTTAAATACGAAAATACAGGGTTGACTTTCAATCAAATTTCCTGTATATTAATCCTTGCGCTTGAAAATATGTGCCTGTAGCTCAGCCGGATAGAGCATCTGACTACGAATCAGAAGGTCGGGAGTTCGAATCTCTCCAGGCACGCCATATAGCACGCAGGGGAGTAGCTCAATTGGTAGAGTAGCGGACTCCAAATCCGTTGGTTGCGGGTTCGATTCCTGTCTCCCCTGCCAAATATAATACTCGGAGAAGTACTCAAGTGGCTGAAGAGGCGGTCCTGCTAAGACTGTAGGGGGCGTTAGTCCCGCGAGGGTTCAAATCCCTCCTTCTCCGCCAGCGGGTGTAGCTCAATGGTAGAGCTCTAGCCTTCCAAGCTAGTTGCGTGGGTTCG
>CAYVRD010000164.1:0-2716 GCA_964454195.1 uncultured Clostridia bacterium | reverse complement strand
CCACTGACCTTGACTATATCTCCTTCAGTTTTAAAAGGACCATTCGCTTGCCTATAATCAACTATTCTTTGTCCTATTACAGGTCCTATACCTGGTAACCGGGATGCCAGCTCTTGAGCTGAGGCGTGATTGATATTTACCTTTGTACTACTTGCTCCAGTCAGAGAATTGTCACTTGAAGGAGTTAGGTTTAGCTGTTCATCAACATGAGGAACTACCAGCTTTTGTCCATCCATTAGTAACTGAGCCAAGTTTAAACCTTGCAGATTAGCATTTGCTGAAGGCTTAGCCAACTGTACCCCGTCATTTACCCGAGCTCCTTCTGCCAGCTCATAGATCCCCGGATGCTCTACTTCACCAGCTATATGTACTATTATTTTAGGCTTTTCTTTAACTTCGCTAGCCTGCTCCTGTTGCTGTTGCTGTTGCTGTCGGGCATTATCTAGCTGGATAATACCCTTCTCTGCTGCATTAATAGGCTGCTTAACTGCTTGTCCGTACTTAAATCCAGCATAAAAAACAATTGCTAAGACTACTCCCGCCACCATCATTAATTGTCTCTTATTTAGAGCCATTCTCTCCAGCCCCCATTTTTAACATTTATTGTTATTTTAGACAACCTTCAACAAAATTCCTCTTTTTTGCATGACGAAAGTAATAAAAAAAACACCTGGAATAACCCAGGTGTAATTTTTAAAAACGAATAACTTCTTCTTTAGTCATACCGTTATATAGAGTACGATTGCACCTTTAGCATATATATCCATAGACGTTTAAGAGGAAAAAAATCTTTCATCCATCATTGACAATTTTTCTAATCAGCGTGATGATTTAACTGCTGCTGATTTGAGCTCTTATGAGTTGAACTAGCTGTTAGATGGAAGAAGACAAATAAACCAGCCATAATTAGGTATCCTAACAGATATTCGGGCGCTGCATTAAGTGCCAGCTTTGGTGCATGCATAATACCAATAAAGGATAGGATAGCACCTACTCCCGAGAAGACTGCTGCCTTAAAGAAGTCTCTTTCAATAATAAATACAGTGATAGCTCCCCAAATAAGAGCAGTAAACATAGCACCCTGACCAATAGCTACGAGACCAGTAGAGATATTAGCCACCGCTTCTGGAGCAGCATTGTTAAATCTGGACATGATATAATTGCCCAAGTAAGGAATCATGGCAATTGCCACAGCCGGCGCATGATGCTTCGGTGAGGAGTTGAAGGCTTGGGATACCATGGACAATCCCACAAACACTAGGATGGGAGCTATAACTGCCACAGGAATTATTTTAGCCATTACTCCAATCAAACCCATCATGGCAGCTAGGGCAAAAACTCCTGCGTTAAGAATAGAGTAGCCCCGACCTGCATTCATCCATTTAGAGCCTACAGAGGCTATATATACAGTGGTAGGGAAAACACCGCCAAAAAATGCACCTAAAACTGTACCAGCTCCATCAGCTAGCTGAGCTTCCCGAACACTGTAGGAATCTCCCGCACTAGCCATTGCTTCCACATTGTTCATAGTTTCAATAAAGTTATACATAGATATGGGCAATAGAACAGCTAATAGCCCAATCATGGGTCCTAATAGCAGCCCCATTCCTTCAAAGGCTGCTCCAGTGGGTAGCAATGGATAAAAGCCAACTTGGGACAATCCCTCGCCAATAGCCGCTGGATTTGCTTTACCCATGGCATAGGCTAACACTGTTCCAATTACCACTGCAAATAAGGAGGCAGGGATATTAAAGGGCATAGCCACCTTTGCTAAAAGGCCTAGTAAAATAATTGCTAATACTAACATACCAATTGCTGGCATAGAAAAGGTTTTAAAAAACAGCTCTCCCCCGATAAAGGTTAAGGCTACACCTGCTAAAGCTCCCAGCATAGCTGCTCTAGGGATGTTATCTCTCACCCAAGGTCCAATCACACTACCTGCTGCTTCAATTAGACCACTAATCATGGCAGCAGCCACACCAATTTTCCAGGCTAAATTTGGATCTCCCGTTAAATCTAGTGCTGGCTTTAGCACACCAAATAGGAAAATAAACATCACCGGGGTACTTATCCCATAGGATAAGGCTGTAACATCGGTGCGGTTTTCCTTTTCCGCCAGCTTTTTTGCCATATGAGCATAATACAAGTTGCCTGCTAATACAGCTACAGCTGCACCAGCAATTACCTTGCCGAAGACTATGTCTGCAGGAAAGCCCATCCCTAGCATAATAATTGAAATAAGCACGAAGTTAGCCAGGTTGTTTTGAAATAAGGCAAAAAAAGCATCCATGTCTTCTCTCTTAAATAAAGGATAATTAATTTTTGTCACAATACTACCTCCTTAGTAAAATATATATTATAAAATAGCTGTACCCTATAAAAGAGTACAAAAAAAACAACACCTCTTTTTGAAAGGTGTTGTTTTAATAGCAAACAAAACCTCTCATAGTAAGACAATTTACGGTTGCCTTGTAGATACGCCTACACCATATTTGTAGACTTATATGAGGACAATTTAGTTTAAAGTTATTATAAGATATCGACAGTATAGCACAAAATACCCAATCTAACAACCTGGTATTAGGAATACTCCATTCTTTAGTCATCCACATTACAAATACCCCCTCTATAAATAACATAATATTTAGTAAATAAAAAAGTCTATATCCACGGAAAAACCATAGATATAGACTTCATTGCCTATTTGCAGAGATCA
>CAYVRD010000163.1:0-2808 GCA_964454195.1 uncultured Clostridia bacterium | reverse complement strand
ATAAATCTCTATACATGTTTATTACCTCTTCTATTAAAATATAGCCAGGAATATCTACTGACACTCCTGGCCTTTTAACCGCTAACCCTAACCTTTTATGTTTTCCTTGGGTATATTAAGACGTTCTGCAGAGTGATCCTTTCCGGTATAGAAGTTAATCCAGGATGATTTCTGATAAAGATCCCAATTGCAGGGAGGAATAGTATAAGAGTCTAACTGGGCTTCTTCCCCATGCTTTTTCAGACGAGAGTATGCCTGCACATAGATACATTTTTGTTTGTTAGGGTATACCTCACACCAGCCGTTAAAGCTACCGCCACAGGCTCCATTGCGTTGGTTTTTAGGACACTGGGACATAGGGCAAATATATGCTATATCTTGAAGAGCACAATCGCCACAATCCTTACAGTCGTAGGTTATTACTTTTGCTATATGCTCTAGCTTGTGATAAACCCCTTCCATTGATGTGCCTTTTACTGATTTAGAGATTCCACTCATCATACCGTAAAGCTTTTTATTAGGTTCAAAAATTAGGCTGTGTACAAATCTTGACAGGCTATACACAAAGGGTGGGGATACCTCTGGCGCCAATGCTTTTCTATTTACTGGCACCTCTTTGTTAAGTCCTGTTTCATTGTCCTTTTCGTAGACATAAAAACCGTTGGGCATAGGATAGTCAAATTCTCTCACCAGCTCCTGCCAATTGGCACTTAGCTCCTCGCCCTTTTCAATAATGTACTCAACCTGCTCATACTTCATATTGTGTCCACCTATGTGAACCCCATCAAGTCCCATCCCTTTCATTATAGCATACATTTTAGCTGCCCGCAGTAGTCTTGTACCAACTCCCTTATCCTCAGCATTCCGCTCCTTGTCTAGCTCTGCCAGGAGCTTATCAGTAACTACACAACCGGGCAGCTTATTTTGATTCATCACATTTGCTGCTCCATAAGGCAGAAGATATATGTTGCCAACTAGGGGAACATTCAAGTTGTTTAGCTTCATGAACACCTTTACCTCATGAATTTTTCTAGCATCGTAGCCTAGCTGGGTAACAACAAATTGGGCTCCCCCAGCTATTTTCTTTTTTAGCTTGTAGTACTGTACCATTTGCTCTGCTTCCGTTGCCTTAAATGGTGAAACAGCACATCCCGAAAAAAAGTCACTTGGCTGATGAAAGCTTGATCCTTTAAAACCCTGAACCTCTAAGCCCTTATTCATCTGGCGAATCAAATCTAATACATGGGCAGGGTTCAAGTCAAATACTGGCTTTGGCCGCCCTTGATAACCTGAAACAGGATAGTCACCAGTCATAACCAACAGATTTCTAACCTCTGCTCTATCCAAGGAATATAATTGGCTTTCTAATTGATTCCGATTCTTATCCTTACAGGTAAAATGCACCAGTGGTTCAATCCCCATCTTAAGTATTTCCATTCCCAGATAATCTGCCAAAATTGCCGGATTGCCGCCTGGATTGTCAGTGATAGTTATTGCATGCACTTTTCCACCCTTAGCTGCCTGTTCTGCAGCTGCTATTGCAACTTCTTGAGCTTTTTCTCTAGCACCTCTTCCAGGTACTACCTCCCATGTCACTGATAGGGTATTCTTATCATGCAGTGATTCCTTAAAGCGATTCTCCACTCCAATTCCTCCTTTTGCAGTGAGTTATACTCAGAAAACATTATCCTATTACCCTGGTCTATTCAGACCTCTTGCCTTCCACCAATGCAAGATGCTGCCTATAATCCCACCAAAAACAGTCCCGGCTAAAAAGCCCAAGAGTATCTTTAAATAAAGTCCACTCTCAGAGATAAAAATAGCCTTTTCCCTCTCAAGCTGGTGGAGTGCCTTCTCAGTTTCCCTTAATTCCGCCTCCTTTTCTTGTATGTTTATTTCTAATTTTGAAACTTTATCTTCTAAAGCAGCTATTTGTCTTGAAACTCTTTCTTCTTCTCTGCTGATACGACCCTCATACTCCTCAGTCAACCTGCCTATGCGACCCTCTGCCTCATCAATTTGCTGCATCAGATAATTAATTTGCTTGCTAATAAGCATCATAGCAATCTGCATATCTGTCATACTAGAGTAATCAATGACTTGTTTGCTTTGATTAGTAGTATTTTCCCTTTCTATTGCAAATCCTGCCCCCGTACTTAAAATGAATGTAAATACTACCAAAATAAAAGTTCCAACTATTTTTTTCATAAATAAGCCCACCTCTTTTTGTAACGATTTCCACATCTATAGCTAAATTCCTCTTTATATGCTTATTTAGGAATCAAAACAAACTAAAAATATTTCTAGCCCTTCCTTCCGGGCTTTTACTAATTCACAATGCCTCAATATGGCAAACTGTTTATTTGCATCTATTTCTGATAAATTAAATTCATTTATTATTTGCAGCTTAGTGGCCTTTCCCTTGGCCTTGATATATTGGTAAATATTTTTTTGCAGCTCAGTTAATCCATCTGTGCCTGTTTGACCTGACATAGCTCTATGAATCTTTGCAGCGTGTACCGCAGTCACGTCACAGGGCTTAGGAGTGTTTAATGTTTCTATATAGCAGTCCTCACAAAGCAATTTCTCTCCTTTGTTAAACTCTTCTCCTTTAGAAATATCTGCTCCGCACTTATCACAAATCATTTTCTATATCCCCCATTTCTCAAAATGAATTTAAAATATATGATAAAAATATAATTCCACATTACTTTTCCAAACCCTTGTTTGTACAAATATTAACATTACTTCTATATTTATCCTGAATTATTCATAAAACAACAAACAAACAAATAAATCTCTTGATAC
>CAYVRD010000162.1:0-2957 GCA_964454195.1 uncultured Clostridia bacterium | reverse complement strand
CTCCTACCAAACTGCCAAAGACAATAGCTCTCCCTAACTTACCTCCATTTAATTTGCTTTCATATCTTAGAAAAACAGCCCCAATTAAATAATAGGCCACAATAAAAAACAGGGTAACTGTTCCCAGGAAGGTTAGTTTGTTGGCAATAAATGTTAATTTGTCCTCTGTGATAGGAACAGTTACTGGAATCAAGGAGTGAAGGGCTAAGGATACTAAAGTAGCAACCAACACAATTGTTAATTTTTTAGCTTCTCTTTTCATAAGAATCTCTCTCCTTTAGTTGAAATTTTCCCAAAGTAGCTAGGGCTACCGTTGATGCAAAGAAAACTAATGCTCCACTAATAAAAGGTGAGTAGACATTGACATCAAAAAGTACTCCGCCCCATAAGGGCCCGATAATCTTACCCATACTCATATAGGCTTCTGTAATTCCCATGGCTTGCCCTTGGTTTATGGTTGCCCGCTTGGAAACTAGAGCTAAAGCTGAAGGCTTGAGCAGGGAGGTCATCATGACAAAAAAGCTCATGGCCAGCAAAATAGTGATAAAGGTAGGAGACAGTGTAATCAGTATAAGTCCAATTGCGCCTCCAATTAAACCAACAGCAATAGTCTTTTCTTCTCCTAGTCTCTTAGTTAAGTTTCCTACAAGTAGACCTTGGCTTATTGCATACATTAGGCCCATTGCCATAAACATGGTACCCACCTGTTCAGGACCGTAATTAAATTGAGTTAAGGCGTAAAGGCCGAAGGTGCTTGAGAAAACTGCTTGATTGAAAACTGCCACAAAGGCTACTGCTAGACCAACACCCATGGGAGTGAATAACTTATGCCCCAGCTCCCTTGTCTGAATAAATTTTATCTTAGTACTACAGCGTCGCTGCTTGTCTAAGGATTCGGGTAATCCCACTAAAATAATTAAGAAGGTTAGCAAGCAAAATCCGGCGGCAATCAAGAAGGGAGTAGCAAGAGTGTTGGCTGCTAAAACCCCTCCAATACCTGGCCCTAGCACCACCCCCAGACCCATGGCCCCACCTATTTTGCCCATGGCTTCTCCCCGATCTTCCTTTGAGGTAACATCACTGGCATAGGCCTGAGCGGCAGGCAAGGCCGCTGAGGAGAGGCAGCCGGAAATCAGTTGGGCAGCATATAGCATCCATAGCTGGCTGGCTACAGCAAATATTGCCATAGCCGAGCCCAGACCTACCATCCCAACCAGGAGCAATGGTTTTCTACCGTATCTATCGGACAAGCTGCCCCAGATAGGGGCAAAAAGCAACTGCATCAATCCATAGCAAGCAATTAATAGTCCATAGTGAATTCCTCTGCCACCTAGGCTTTCAATGTAAAATGGTAGCACCGGCATTGCAATACCATAGCCAGTCATCACTATCACTAGACTAAAGGCTAAAATATACATATTCCTCCGTTTCATAATAATCCCTCTTTTCTTTAACACCCAATCTCTCCGATTATACCGACCGTCGGTATGTTTGGACTAGGGAAAACTATACTGCCGCTTCAGCGGCAGTGATTACCTCTACTGTGCCCGTTTCTCCATTAACCCTGACAGTCTGACCATCCTGTAGTAAGGTAGTTGCATTGACAACTCCCGCCACTGCTGGCAAGCCATACTCTCTAGCTACCACCGAGCCATGGGAAATTGGTCCTCCCGTCTCCATTATCAAGGCACCCAGCTTAAGGAAAAGAGGTGTCCAGGCTGGATTAGTCCCTGTAGTGACTAAAATATCTCCCTTGACCAGCTTGTAGCTTTCCTCCGGGTTTGTGAGAATGCGTACTCTCCCCTCATAAATACCCGGGGATACGGGTATGCCCAGCAGGCAGTTGTCACTGTGCTCTTCTATAGCTGAGTAAATACTTTCACCGGTACTAGTTAGTAGCCTGGGCGCAACCCTTTTCAGGTCTCTAGCATAGCCTTCCTTGTTCTCCGCCACCTTTTCCTTCAGGCAACTATTTTCTCTAATATCTGCTATGGTGACAAAGAAAATATCCTTTTTGTCAGTGATTCTTCCCCCAGCCTGAAGCTCAGCCCCTACCTCCAGTAGTAGCTCTCTAAAGATGCTCAAGGCATGGGTAATAACAAACTTAGACAGCTCTCTGATGCCAAACATCTCTCTAAAATCCTTAAGCATCTTTTCGACTTTTTTTGCCTTACCCTTTTGGCCAGTCAACCAAAGAGTAGCTTTAATTCGGGCAATAGCCTCTTCTGCCTCCTTCTGACTGCGGTAGAATCTATCTAATCCCTCTTGATAGCTATTTGAGTCAATATAGCCGTTGATCATGTCTAACACATACTGGGGCTCTTCTTGCCAGGTGGGGATACCCACATCCAGCTCTATAGATGACCTATGACCATACTTCTTGAAAAACTCTTGCAGCTCTTGGTCCTGAGCCTTAGGCTTTTTCCCTTTCTCCGCATAGCCTTTGGAGATTTTCAATATTTCCATGCCCATTTCTGTAGTTACACTATGGGGGACTGCTTTTTCCACATATTTTAAATCATTTTTATCTATTGAATGCTGCACCAAGATTTCTTTTGCCTTCCCTATATAAGTAGAGGAAACTGCCACATAGAGCAGTAAATCCATGCAGTTTAAAAAAATCCCACTCATACTAGATTGGACAAAATCTAGTTTCTCATCAACTGTTGTCAGCTTTAGCTTAGCCTCCTCAAGCCTTTTCCCAGTTGACTCTGCAATACCTTGCGCCTTTTTTCTGGCAGCTACTGGTGATAAAATTCCATAGCAGTACTTGATTGCTCCACCTGCCAAAAGCTTTACTAGGGCTGGACTTAGAAGTCTCATTAAGCTAACAGCTTGGCTGGGATCAATAATCTCGTCCCGGTTTCTCTCTACTAGCTGCAATAGAGCCTTAGTTGTCACTGGGTCCTTATCTGCTGGATCATCGCCCTTAAACTTATTCCAGCTCTTTTCTGTTC
>CAYVRD010000161.1:0-3054 GCA_964454195.1 uncultured Clostridia bacterium | reverse complement strand
CAGTGAGGTGCTTCTTTTTTCAAAGTTCAAATTTGTTTATTACAGGAATGCTCCTAACACAAATTATGTCTTGTTGTCTTGAAATATATAAAAATAGTGTGCCCAAAAGTCTGCCAAAAAAGGAAAAGAAGTTATTTCCTTCTTTTCCTAGTTACCTCCTCGCACACCATATTGTACATTACTTGTACGCCCGCCTTTGATGCATTAAAGCTATAGGCATTATTTTTGTTGATGCCTATATTGCCAGCCTCTTTAACAGCATCAATATTAGCACCAAGAAAGATAAAATCCCATTTATATTTTTCCCGCTGATGCTTGATCAGCTCTTTAACCTTAGCTGGGGTGAATTCTTGACTTGCATTTTCCAGACCGTCGGTGGTGATTACAAAAATTACTTTACTTGGCTTCTTTTCTTCTTTAGTATTTGCTAGCCTATATCCCACATCTAAAATAGTTTTACCCACCGCATCAAGTAGTGCAGTAGTTCCCCTAACGTAATACTCTTTGTCAGTTAGCTTGGCGTTTTGTATATCTATGCCGTTCCACAGCTTTTCATATTGGTCATCAAACAGTACTGCTGTAACTTTTGTTTCACCTGGAATTACTTTTTGCCTTTCTATGAATCCATTAAAGCCTCCAATAGTGTCTTCCTCTAACCCACTCATAGAACCACTTCGATCTAGCAAAAAAATGATTTCCGTTAAATTAGCATTCATTATATCATCTCCTTTATTGGTTTATGATATAATAGTAGCAGAAATAAATGGTAATTTGGTCGCTTGTCAGGCGACATTTTTTCGAGGGGGATTTGGATGCTATCGGAAAAGTTTCTACAGGAATTAAGGGAATATATTGAAAATAATCGAGAGCAACCTAAGCTTTTAGCTTATTCAATTGTCCAATCAGAACCAAGCTTTTGTCTGCCCGATATTCAAGAGTCAGATTTAGAAAATTATATAAAAAGCAAGCGTCAGCCCACCTTTAAAGAAGTATTGTTCAATCTTATTGATATTAAGAATACTACTGATGCAGAGGTTTATCACAAGGCGGGTATTGACCGAAAACATTTTTCTAAGATTCGATCAAAACCCCAATATCATCCTAGTAAAAATACAGTAATTGCTTTGGCATTAGCATTAGAGTTAAATAGGAGTACCGCTGACTCACTTTTATTTTCTGCTGGTTACTCCTTGTCTGACAGTGAAACCTTCGATTTAGTTATCCAATTTTGCCTTAATAAAAAAATATATAATTTAGACGATGTAAACCAGGCATTATCTTATTTTAGCTTAAATCCATTATCCGTGAGGTGATTGTAAATGAATATTAGTAAAACCAGAGGCTTATTGTACAAAGTAGCCAAAGTATTAGGTGACATTCAGGCGGTATCTAGTGGAGATCCGAATAAAGTTGCTAAACGAATTGGTAGAAGAGCCTATGGAAAAGCATCCGGAAGATTAATGAGAAAGCTATTTAAATAAGGTGGGTTAGGAGAGGATAGAGTAAGGATGTGATGGATATGATGGATGTAAATAACAGCTTTCATATTGCAATCAAAGCTTTAATTATAAACAATGAAAAAATGCTGCTATTAAGAAAACCTCCTAAAGGTGAGGGGGCGCAGTCCTATTGGGAGCTGCCTGGTGGCGGATTGGGCTTTGGGGAAATGCCTGAGCTAGCCCTAAAAAGAGAGGTCATGGAAGAGGTTGGATTGTCCATAGAGGTGATAAAACCAATATGGGTGTGGAGCTTTTTAAAAAATCAGCATAGGCAAGTACTAGGTATAACCTACTTGTGCCACTGTAGCTCTCAGGATGTGCAGCTATCCCACGAGCACCTGGAATATATCTGGGTATCTGAGACTGAACTAGGCCAGCTAAACCTGCTGCCAGAGCTAAGAGAAGACCTGGAAAAGAACCAGCTTACTGGTTGGTGTAGCTAAGGAGAAAATACAATGGGCATACAGATATTTGGTGCAGCAAAATGCTTTGATACAAAGAAAGCAGAGGTATGGAGGGATTGGAAGTAAATGCTCACATAAGGTGGTCAGCAAAATGATTGTTGGTGTAATATCAGATACCCATGGACTTTTACGACCAGAGGCGCTAAACGCACTTAAGGATAGCAGCCTTATCATCCATGCTGGAGATGTGGGTAAGCTAGAGGTTCTAGATGCCCTTAATGAAATAGCTCCAGTTATAGCGGTAAGGGGCAATATAGATAGGGGTACTTGGGCTGAAGAGCTGCCATTGACTAGAGCTATTAATATTGGCTGTAGTAATATTTTTGTTTTACATGACCTTGGCAAGCTTGACTTTCACCCAGAGGCCACTGATTTCCAGGTGGTTATCAGCGGCCACTCCCATAAACCTAAAGAGGAGAGCAAAAATGGGGTGATATACTTAAATCCTGGTAGCGCTGGACCAAGAAGATTTAACTTGCCAGTCTGTGTTGCTCTTTTGGAGTTTAAAAAAGAAGGTATTACAAATAGATTTATCAAATTAAACTAAGACATTAAGACATTATAAAAGAAAGGTGGAGACTAATGCTAGAATACTATGATACATGCCCTTATTGTGGACTATCAAGATGGCGTAACCCAGAAACAGGTCAAATTATTTGTGATGGAGGCTGTTAATAGAACATAAAATAAGCCTATCAGGAAGAGTCTTTAACAGAAGCTCTTCCTGTATATTTGTTGAATATCATCAGTAGTTACAGGCTCAGGGTGGTTCTTTAGCTTCTGCTTATTCTGGCAAAATTCAGTGGCGAACTGAATTATCTCCTGGGTAGAAAGCTGAGTTTCCACTTGAATAAGCTTGGAGAGAATAGCATCCAGCTCTCCCAGATCCTTCATTTCCAGTAGCTTAAGCAGCCTATTGACTTTATCTTGTTCTTTAAAGCATTTTAAATATTCCACTGTAAGTACCCCATTGGCCAAGCCATGGGGTATATTTTTATGGTAGGTAAGGGCGTAGCCCATACCATGAGGCAGGGAGGCGGTGTTTGTCAATATAGTTGTCGCTAATTGTCCAAAAAATATTATAAGCCGAA
>CAYVRD010000160.1:0-3199 GCA_964454195.1 uncultured Clostridia bacterium | reverse complement strand
TAGTGTTTTGATGGATTTGCCAATCAAAGAAGACATTAAAAGTGCCTTGCTGGGCAATGGCAATGAGCTGAGAAAAATATATGAGATAATGTCAATCTACGAAAAAGGCAACTTCGAGCTTTTTACCGACCTTGCTGATAATATGAATATCCCTAAAAGCGAAGTGGCAGATATTTACTTGAACTCCCTAGACTTTGCCAGCAAGTTGACAAATTAAAATTGGAATAAATAATCGCCCTTGAGGTCATCTTGATTTAATAAGATGGCCTTTTTTGATAAATATTATTATTAGCAAGCAAGATATTAGCACAAGGATTTCTAGTGTCAGTGGCGTATTATTATAAGAATAAGATTATATACAGAAGGAGTTGTCTTATGAACTTTCAAAACGCCTTATTAACCTGTAAATTAGTGTTAGCCAGTGGTGCTGTACCACTTTTAGTAGGAGAGACTGGCATAGGAAAGACAGCCTTAGCTAGAAGATTGGCAGAGGATATGGACGCCCATTTGATATTGGTGGATGCCAATATTTTAAAGGAGGGAGAAATTGGTGGCCTCCCCACCGCTGAGGACTACACAGTGGAGCTCAAGGGGCAGCTAATCAAAAGGCGTCGAACAGTTTACGCCATTCACACAAAGCTTTTAGAAATTGATGAGGTTTTAGACAAGAATCCCGATAAAAAAATTCTGATGTTTATTGATGAGCTTAATCGCTGTGAGCACGCTGTACAGCAGGAGCTGATGAATCTGATTCTAAACAGAGAAATTAATGGCTACCGACTGGTAGACAACGTCTATGTATTAGGAGCCATGAATCCTTCCAATAAATACGACAGCTATCTACACACTGACTACCAGGTAGTAGACATGGATCCGGCTCAGGAGGATAGATTTGTCTGGATAGAGATGGACTCGGATGTAAGAGGTTGGCTGGAGTGGGGTGCTACACGTATTCATTCCGATGTGCTAGAGTTTATTGCTACCTTTCCCGACTATCTCCATACTCCCAATGCTCAGGAGACCATCAAAGCCACTCCTAGAAGCTGGGAGCGAGTTGCCAGAGCATATACGGTTTACAAGGATAATCCAGAGCTGTATCCGGGACAAATATTTTATAACGTGATAAAGGGCAATGTGGGGGCCGCCATAGCTCAGGATTTTATCAACTTTTTAGAGAGCAATCGCAATCCCTTAATTAAGCCTGAGGAGATATTTGTCGGAGAGACGTTAGATGAAAGGGTGGTGGAGAGGCTAGCTACCGAGAACCACTCCAGACTGTTTTTAACAGCGGCTAATGCTCTTAGATACCTGGCTGATAACCAGGAAAATAGAGGGCGAAATATATCTTTGTTTGTACAGCTAATCCAACATTTTCCCAGCGATCTGCGCATGGCGGTTATGCAGGATATCAAGCACCAATATGAAAAGACCTTGTATCCAGAATTTTTAGCGGATAATCTTTTTGTGGAAGGATACTTTGCAGTACAGCAGACACTTGGTTAGGGGGTGAGGGCAATAAACTACGAGAACATAACCCAGCTAAAGGCAAAGCTTTCAGACTATATGGTGGGATATAAAAAAGGAGATGCTCTTTCGGAGCAATTTAAGGCAGATTTTTTTAAGCTGGTAGAGCTGGTGACCTTTTCCTTGATGCATAGAGAAGACAATTTTTTTGGTAGCTGTCTAATCCAGATGAAACGGGATATTCGCATGGACATCACCTCGGCCGTTGGGGTTAGCGCAGACCTATGTCATTTCAATCTCCATTTTAATCCTCGACTTTTTTTAAGCTGTACTATAGAGCAGATGAAGGGCGAGCTAAAGCATCAGATATATCATATTATGCTTAGGCATATAGAGCGGGGAGCGGCCCTAAAGAACAAATACTCTCCTTTAATAATCAGCATTTCTATGGATATTGCCATAAATCAATATATTGAACATATGCCTGCCTGGGCCATGACTATTAGGAAGGCAGAGGAAATGTTTGATGTAAGGCTACCCTTGAATCAGCCCTTTGAGGTGTATTGTCAGCTGATTCAACAGGCGGTGGATAAGAAGCAGGAGCTGGTGCAAAATGCCAACTGCTTTTCTGCCCAAGGCAGTCAAAGTGATGAGGATTACGAAAACAAGGATTTTGGCTACAATGAGGTGGCCGATAGTGAGCGCACCAGCGAGAATAGGGCAGGGCGTCATCCTCAAGACACATCCACAGGCACTGAGGTGGACCAGGAAAACCAAGAATGCTATGACCAAGCCTCCTGTCATGATATTTGGCAGGAATCCAATGATGAAGCCAACTTTGAAAACATTTTTGACCTGACAAAGAAAATGGCAAAAAATGCAGCTCGGGGAACTATACCAGCAGGCCTGGTGGAAGCGGTTGCCAAGCTAAACCAACAGCCGGAGCTGAGATGGCAGGACATCTTGAAAAAAATAGTAGGCACATTGCCAGTGCCATACAAGCGCACTATTACCCGCAAGGATCGTCGTCAGCCCGATAGGCTTGACTTGAGGGGTAAGCTGCCTAACCACATTGTCAACCTGCTAATTGCTATCGATACCAGCGGCAGCATGAAGAGGGAAAAGATTGAAAAGGCTCTTGCCGAGGTGTTTGACATATTAAAAAAATACCCTCACCATGTGACGATCATCGAGTGCGATGCCAAGATTCAGCAGGTCTATCAAGCCAAATCTCCCAAGGACCTAAAATACGAAATAAAGGGTAGAGGGGGAACCAAGTTTTCCCCTGTATTTGAGTACATTCATCAAGAGGGATTGCGCAATCACCTCCTGATATACTTTACTGACGGCAGTGGAGAAAAGGAGCTAACAGTTAAGCCAAAGAACTTTCGCACAATCTGGGTCTTGGCAGGCAAAAAGGATAAGCTCTCTTTGGAGGGCTATTGCGGCATTGTCAAGCACCTGGAAAATTAATTCTATCTTTTTAAAGAGGAGTAGTGATGGCCATAGCAGTTCAGATTCGGGACCAAAAGCTTAAGGATGCAATTAAAAAAACACTGGGGAAGTCCAAAGCTGAGGAGATAACTGCTGAGGATATGCTGCAGCTTATTGAGCTGGACTGTCAATTCAACAGCATCAGTGATTTAACTGGAATTGAGCAAGCTGCTAATCTTTCGCAGCTAAACCTAAAATGGAACAATGTGAAGGATCTGACGCCTCTTATAAGACTGAGCGA
>CAYVRD010000159.1:0-3283 GCA_964454195.1 uncultured Clostridia bacterium | reverse complement strand
GGAGGAGTTAATTATGCGCATAGCAGTTGATGTAGGATTTGGATACACTAAAGCAGTTAGTGAGGAAAATAAACGAGTAATATTTCCTTCGGTGGTAGGTACTTGCTACCGTTCCAGTTTATCAGATAGCTTTGCTAAGAATGAAGAGGATTATGAAATAATGTTGTTCCCGGGAGATAAGGATGAGAATGCATATTATGTAGGGGAGGCGGCCATCGGACTAGGTGGTACTCGCACCTGGGAAGATCAAGCATCCTCAAATCGGAACTTACTACCGTTGATTGCAACAGCTTTATTTGAGCTTGTTGAAGGTGATGAATCCATTGACCTGGCAGTTGGACTACCTATGGGCTACTATGACAGGCAAAAAGGGGCATTGAAACAGGTTTTAGAAGGAAAGATTATTGCCATTGAAATCCGAGGGATGTTAAAACAACTGACAATTAAAAGTGTTTTTGTTTTCCCCCAGGGGGCTGGCTCCTATTATGCAGCCATTTATGATTTGCATGGACAAGTAATAAATGGAGATTTAATCAATAAACCTATTGGGGTAATTAACATAGGTTTTCGCACTACTGATTATCTGTTTATGGGTATAACGAGAAAAGGAATTCGAGTTAATCCCAACTTGACTGGTAGCTTAGATGAGGGTATGAACTTTGTGCATCGAAACCTGCAGACATTGGTCTCTCGAAAAACTGGCCGGGAACCGGGTCTAAATAAAATCGAGCAAGCTTTAAGATGGCAAAACGGGGACTTAAGACAAGGCGCTAATGTTATTCCTCTAAAGGCATATGAGAAGAAATCCCAGGAAGAGTTAGCCCAAACTATAGCGTCCCAGTTAAAGATTAAGTGGGGTGATGACATGAATGACCTGGCTACAATTTTAATAGGTGGTGGAGGGGGTGATGACCTTTATCCATTTATTCAGAACCATTTTCTCGAAACTAAGAAGATTGGGGAGGCAAATTACTCTGATGCACTAGGGTTTTTAGCAGCACAGGCTCAAGCCATGAGAATACAGAATAAGCGCATGGGGTGATGTAAGTGGCAGCTGAAAGGTATAGAATTAAAACATCGTTAAATTTTGAGCTATCTCACAAAGCATGGCAAGCCTATATAAATGCATCAAAGAAAAATGAGTTTTTACGCCAATGTATAGAAAGTAGTGTCCACTTTGAAGAGCGTCTATTGAAAATGGAGGAGGTGTTTTTAAAAAGATTAGATCAGCTAGAAGAGAGGCTAAAAAGAGAAGTTTGCTCCCAGCAGGTATCTTTGGTGGCTGACAAAAAGCCAGAAAAGCCGATGACAGATTATAGAGAAGAGCTTTGCCCTACCTTAGATAGCTTTTTAAATTTTAGCTCAGGAGGTGAAAATACTGATTAAGTTAAGGATATTTATTGTTTTAGTCATATTGGTACTAAACCTACTGTTATTGCCTAACCTATTATTGTTTTTGCAGGTATTTAAAGAATACGGCTTTCAGGCTCCAAGGATTTTTTTACAATCAGGAGAGTTTCTACAAAATGTCTTGCAAGTGAAGGATAATAAAAACTTGTTTGAAATATGGGTGTACTTCCAACCGGGGGTACTTTTTTTAATGTATATGACCCTGTTTGGAAGAAGAAAAAAGCACTATGCCGCTGACGGCTTGGGAGGTCCTGAAGCGGCAGGCCGGGGGCAGTTTGGAACTAGTCGTTGGCTTTCTGAAAAGGAACTAGATAAGCTTTCCACTCCATGGGTTATGAGAGAGGTACCAGGTAACTCTGACACCATTATTCCACCCCAGGTGCCGGCGAATCCCTTTGATAGGAAGTGCAAGGAGTTGAAGGTGGCTGGCGGTGTGGTATTAGGGATGGATATAAAGAAGAATAAAGCTTGGCTAGATACCCAGGATAGCAACACATTGATAATTGGTACTAGTCGCAGCGGAAAAAGCCGGACCTTCTTACTCCCAAGTATTTGGGCTATGGCACACGGTCAAGAGAGTATGGTAATAACCGATCCTAAGGGTGAGATTTACAGGATGTCTAACCAAATGCTTAAAGAGAAGGGCTATGACATTGTTCTGCTAGACTTTCGTGAGCCAGGTAGAAGTCGCCGTTGGAATCCTATGTACCAAATAATTAAAGGATTAGAGCAGGGTGATCAAGCCATAGCAAGTGACGCTGCATGGGATTTAGCCCATAATCTTGTAATGCAAAAAGGGGACGAGAAAGAGTCGGTATGGACGGATGGTCAACAGTCGGTAATAGCTGCCCTAGCTCTTGCAGTATCAATGGATGCCCCAAAGACAAGCTTAAAAAACATGACCAGTGTTTATGAGAATTTGGTAGAGCTGGGGAAGGTTGAAAAGGTTATGGTGGGACCTACTATTCAGGATTTCATTCGATTAAACTACTACTTTGAGAACCTGCCCCAAGGGCATATAGCAAAGAGAGCTTATGCTACGGCGGCACTTTCTCCAGAGAAAATGAGGGGTAGCTTCTTTTCCAATACCTTAGCTACCCTACGTCTTTTCTCTGATCCAGGCATTTCTTATATTACAGCAGAGCAGGATCATGACTTAGCAGGTGTAGGAAAACGACCTACTGCAGTATATATTGTTGTTCCTGATGAAAAGACGACTAAGCACGTTTTGGCCAGTTTATATGTTAATCAAACCTACCAGGCACTAATACAGCTGGCCAGTGAAAATAATGACCGCATACCTGTACGAACTAATTTTCTGCTAGATGAGTTTGGCAATATGCCTACTATCCCTGACTTTGATAACAAGGTTACCGCATCGTTAGGGAGAGGTATTCGCTGGCATTTAATTATTCAAGATTTTCAGCAGATGCGCAAGAAATATAGTGACAGCACAGACACCATAAAGGGTAACTGTCATACTTGGGTTTATTTATTGACTACAGACCCAAAGACCGCGGAAGAGATTAGCAAAAAGACTGGCAAGTATACTGTGCAGACAGAGAGCTACTCATCTAGCTCCCAGGACAAGCGGGGAGTGTCCCATGGACAATCGGAAGCATTGACGGGGAGATCTTTATTAACTCCAGATGAAATCCTCCGTTGGCCGGTAGAACAATCCTTAGTGTTTCGTGCAAGAAGTCATCCAGTGAGGTTACCTTTACCAGACATAAGCAAATGGAAAGATGCTGCAATAAAGATGAATCCTAATACTGAAAGGGGGCGATATGTTGGTGTAGTATCGGCGGAGGTCTACTTATTGCAAAATAACAGTAACCAAGAAATATCTGAAGAGGAAGAAACAATATTCTAA
>CAYVRD010000158.1:0-3354 GCA_964454195.1 uncultured Clostridia bacterium | reverse complement strand
ATCTCCACTGCTTCCATCGATATATTTAATTGAATTGGGGTAAATAGGGCTGATTAATCATCAGTATTTCATCAAGTATTTTTTTTGCCACATCAGTAAAGGGAACTAGCGGGTGCATGCTAAGTGCCTTTAAGGCCATTTGGTAATCACCGTTAACTCCTGCTTCTACTGTAAATTCTTCATAGGATTTAACCTGCTGAATCAAACCAGAAATTTTCGGGGATAGACTTCCCACCTGGATTGGATGGCCTCCTGTTTCGTCTACCATACAGGTTACTTCCACAATAGCATCATTTGATAGACCTTCTATAGTTCCATTATTTTTTACGTTGATTACATGAAGCTCTTTTCTATTGTTATAGATAGAATCAATTAAAGCTACTGCAGCTTCAGAATAATACGTACCTCCTCGCTCTTCCAATTGGCAAGGTATTTCATGTAAGTTGGGGTCATTATATTTTTCAAATAGCTGTTTCTCAATAAGCTGTACTTGTGTTGCCCTAAGACCTAATTTTCTTTGGCTAGATATTATTTTTTCAGGCGTATAGTAGTATTGATGATATAGGCAGGGTAGCATCTCCTGTGAATCTACAAGCTGTTCTTCCCAACCCATGGTCTGAAATTTACTTGCTCCAGCAGAATATTTGCACCCAATCTGCCTCAGGACTTGGGATGTGACATCTTCTCCGTTAATCCTAATTTTTCTGCCCCATATTAAGTGGTTTAAGCCTACAAAATCTATGGCAATATTTTTTTCATTCACATTCATCAGTCTAGCCATCATTTTTTTGGACTTAACTGGCAGATTACACAATCCGATGACTTTAACGTTTGTGTACTTATGGATTACTTCGGTAATTAGTCCAGCAGGATTGGTAAAATTGATTAACCAAGCCTGGGGGGCCAATGTCTCTATCTCCCTGCATATCTCTAAAATAACAGGTATGGATCTCAAGGCCAAGGCAAATCCACCTGGCCCAATAGTCTCTTGCCCTACGACATTATATTTTAAAGGTATAGCTTCATCATGAGCTCTAACTTCTAGTCCGCCTACTCTAAACTGTGTGATGATAAAATCTGCATCCTTAATAGCTGATCTTCGGTCAAGGGTAGACACTATTTTAATTTTGGCCCTAGCCTTTTCCACCATCCTAGTTGCCAGCTCTGTTATTATATCTAATTTCCATTTGCCCTTAGGTATATCAACCAGGTGAATCTCTTTATGAAGATGACTGCTATACTTAATAAAGCTGTCAATTAACTCTGGTGTATAGCTACTTCCGCCGCCGATAACAGCTATTTTTAGCCTTTTCATTATGCTTCACCTCGTCACTTTAAGGTAACATTTAAAATAACAGCATCCCAATTACCCTGTAAAAAATATTATAATATGAAGTAATGTTATTTGTAAAATAACAATTAGTTATATTAAGATTCATATAAGACAAAAGCAAGGAACAGTGTTCCTTGCTTTTGTCTTATATGTAACTGTTATTTAATTTATAGATCGTAGTAGAGGCTAAACTCAGCAGGGTGAGGAATCAGGTTAAATTTCTTTACCTCTTCCCGCTTTTTCTCCAACCAGATTTCCAGCAATCGCTTAGAAAACACATCTCCAGCCAGTAAAAAGTCATGATCCTTTTCCAAAGCATCTAGGGCCTCGTCTAATGACTTGGGCAGTGGCTTGATTTTAGCCTGTTCTTCCTTGGACAGATTATACAAGTTGATATCATAGGGGCCAAAGCCCAGTTCCACAGGATCAAGCTTGCGCTTAATACCATCAAGCCCCGCCATCAAAATAGCCGCATAGGCATAGTAGGGATTGCATGTGGCATCAGGATTTCTGATTTCAAAACGCTTTTGGTCAGGGGTTTTGGCGTAATCTGGAATTCTTATTACTGCACTGCGGTTGGCAGTAGCATAGCAAATACTCACTGGTGCCTCATAGCCTGGTACCAATCGCTTATAGGAATTAGTACTGGGATTAGTCAGAGCGCATAGGGCTGGAGCATGCTGGAGCAATCCCCCAATGAAGTAGAGGGCGTCCTTGCTCAAGCCAGAGTAGCCTTCTTTATCGTAAAAAATCGGCTTGCCATTTTTAAACAGGTGCATATGTACATGCATGCCATTACCAGCCTCACCAAATAGGGGCTTAGGCATAAAAGTGGCACTCTTGCCCTTGGCAAAAGCAGCATTTTTGATGATATACTTAATCAGCATGGTCTTGTCAGCCATCTCCCGCATGGGTCCTGACTCAACTTCTATTTCCAGCTGACCAGGGCCACCCACCTCATGGTGATGATACTTGATTTCTACACCCCGCTCCTCAAGTAATAAGCACATTTCACTGCGCAGATCGTACAAAAGATCGTGAGGTGGTGTGATGTGATAGCCACCCTTTAATGGCACAGTATAGCCTAGGTTATTCTCATGGCTGCTATTCCACTCTGCCTGCTCCGCATCCACCCTAAAGCCAGTGCTGTGGGGGGATACCTGGTAACTGACTTGGTCAAACACATAGTACTCGAACTCAGGTCCAGTTTTCATTACGTCCGCAATACCAGATTCCTTCATATACTCTTCCGCCTTATGAGCTACCGCACGGGGATCCTGCTCAAACCGACGGGGTGTATCGCCAATTACATACACATCACCGATCATAGAAAGGGTAGGCACCTGGACAAATGGCTCCATAAAAGCAGATGCCAGATCAGGAATAAAAATCATGTCACTCTTTTCCACTGGAGCATAACCGTAGTTGGATCCGTCAAAGCCAATGCCACTGGTCATAGTTTCTTCAGAAAACCGCTCCACTGGTATGGTTAGATGACGCCAGCGACCAAAGAGGTCAATCATCTTAAAGTCAATCATCTTGATTTTATTTTCTTTGCAATACTGCTGGACTTGTTCGACATTAGTAAACATATAATTCCTCCTGTTCCTTTTTTATTATTTTTTGTGGTTATGATTTTTGTATACATTTAAAGACCCTAAGAAAAATTATAGCATATTATTTCTAGCTCCGAAATAATTTTATATAAAAAAATACCCACTAAGAATCTTATCAATCCTCAGTGGGTATTTAAGCTATTTTTTTCTCTTTAAAGATATTAAGGTTAATCCAGCTCCTACTCCCAAGCCACCAATTAGACCATAGGTCATAAGGCTTGGCAAAGCTTTCTCATCAGTATCTGATTTTTCTTCCATAATAGCAGTAATTCCCATCATTCCTTCAGGCGGTGGCTCAGCACCAACCACAGCAAAGGCATTGCCAATAGAGCAAATAAACATTCCCATAGTTAATCCAACAGTAATTAATACTTTTTTCATAATCTCTTCCTCCAATAATTTTAC
>CAYVRD010000157.1:0-3366 GCA_964454195.1 uncultured Clostridia bacterium | reverse complement strand
GGACTAGGAGCTATGACCTCGGTGGTAGGTGATGCGGGCATCACTATTGCTAAGAATCTGAAAATACCTGTGACTACTGGCAATAGCTACACAGTTGCTACTGCTATTGAAGGAACTAAAAAAGCTGCTGAAATGATGGGAATAGATTTAAAAAAGGCCAAGGTAACGATAGTAGGTGCCACGGGGTCTATTGGCGCTGTATGCGCCCAGCTAATGGCTCGAGAGGTAAGGGACTTAAACCTAGTGGCTAGAGATCATGTAAAGCTAGAAAAGCTGGCGAAGAAATTAATATATGAATATGGGTTGGCAGTCAATATTACCAGCGACTTAAAGAAAGTGCTACCCCAGTCAGACGTGATTATATCCGTAACAGGAGCTGCTGAAGCAGTTATACAGCCTGAGGATCTTAAGCCTGGAGCAATTGTCTGTGACGTTGCCAGACCGCGAGATGTGTCTAAACAGGTAGCTAGACTGCGAGATGACGTGCTGGTAATCGAAGGCGGTGTGGTGGAGGTCCCGGGAGATGTAAACTTTAACCTAGACTTTGGGTTTCCAGAAAAGACTTGCTATGCCTGTATGGCGGAAACCATGATTTTAGCATTGGAGGAGCGCTGGGAAAGCTATACCCTGGGACGAGAGCTGACGGTAGAACAGGTGGAGCTGATAAATAGGCTGGCAGTGAAGCACGGCTTTAAACTAGCTGGCTTTAGAAACTTTGAACGAGCTGTATCATCTGAGCATATTTCTAGTATAAAAACTAAAGCTAGGGAAAATATAAGAAAGCTATGTCCAGTATCTTAATAAGAATACTCCTATTAATAGAAAAATTTAGGAGCAAAGCCCTTGACAAAAAGCATTAATGGTCTATATAATTACGAATAAGATTAGGAATGGGCTGACAAGCACTGTAGTTTAAAGACTGCAGTGCTTGTTATAATACTAGTGCCCATTTTTTCCCTATGGCAGTAACAGAATATCTGGTCTATAAATAACATATAAATTGAGTTAACGACTAGAGGAAAAGGGAGCGAGGACAAATGGAAAAAGAGACATTACTAACACTAGCTGGTTTAAAAAAGTTAGAAGAGGAGCTTGAGTACTTAAAATCTGTCAAGCGACGTGAGGTGGCTGAAAGAATTAAGCAGGCCATTGAATTTGGAGATATCAGCGAAAACTCAGAATATGAAGACGCTAAAAATGAGCAAGCCTTTATAGAGGGTAGAATTATCACTCTTGAAAAAAAGCTGCGCAATGCCAAGGTTATTGAAGACGAGGTTGGCACTGATATAATCACAGTAGGCTCTACCGTTTTGCTAAAGGACCTGGAGTATGATGACGAGATTGTCTATACTATTGTAGGCTCAGTAGAAGCTGATCCAGCAGAAAATAAAATATCGAATGAGTCTCCGGTGGGAAAAGCTATCCTAGGGCAAAAGGTTGGTCAAGAGGTAGAGGTAAACGTTCCTGCAGGTATTCTTAAATACAAGGTAGTAGATATCTTAGATGGGAAAAATCTATAGTAAAGCACTAGTGCATTTTTTTTAGGGTTAAAGGAGGAGCTAAGTTTGGAGCAAGATTTAAATGAGCTGCTTCAGGTCAGAAGAAACAAGCTAACCGAGTTTAGAGATAAGGGAGTAAACCCCTTTGGCGTTAAGTTTGTGCCTGAGCAGAAGGCTCAAGACATACTAGAAAACTATCAACAGTATGAAGATAAAGAAGTGGTCATAGCAGGTCGCCTTATGGCCAAGAGAGGTCACGGCAAGGCTGGCTTTGGGCAGCTTCAAGATATCTCAGGGAAAATCCAAATCTATGTCCGGGAGGATATGGTGGGAGAGCTGGACTACGAAATTTTCACCAAGCTGGATATTGGCGATATGGTGGGAATTAGGGGCATAGTATTTACTACTCAAAAGGGCGAGATTACTGTCAAGGCCAAGGGAGTAGTGCTCCTATCCAAGTCTCTACAGCCCCTACCTGAGAAGTGGCATGGCTTGAAAGATGTGGAAATGCGCTATCGACAGCGTTATGTTGATTTGATAGTAAATCCAGATGTGCGCAAGGTGTTTATATTGCGCAGTAAAATTATAAAAGAAATGCGCAAATTTTTGGATGATCGAGGCTTCTTAGAGGTAGAGACACCTTCTATGCATGCTATAGCAGGTGGAGCATCAGCTAGACCCTTTATCACCCATCACAATGCTCTTGATATTGACCTATATATGCGCATTGCCTTAGAGCTACACTTGAAAAGATTGATAGTAGGTGGCATGGAAAGGGTATATGAGATTGGTAGAATCTTTAGAAACGAAGGGATATCTACCAGACATAATCCGGAGTTTACCATGATTGAGCTTTATCAAGCCTACGCCGACTATCACGACATGATGGAGCTAACCGAGCAAATGGTAGCCCATATTTCCAGAGAAACTCTAGGGACTACCGTGATTACATATCAGGGGCAGGAGATTAATCTAACTCCACCCTGGAATAGAATCACCATGGTAGATGCGGTTAAGAAATACGCCAATGTGGACTTTGCTGGAGTGGATCATGCTGGGGCTAGAGAGCTGGCCAAATCCTTAAATATTGAAGTGGGATCAGATGAAACTAAGGGCAACATTCTTAATCTGGTGTTTGAGGAATATGTTGAGCCCCATTTGACTCAGCCCACATTTATTATGGATTACCCTATAGAGATATCACCTTTAGCTAAGCGCAAGGATGACGACCCGGATTTCACCTATCGATTTGAGGCATTTATCTATTCTAGGGAGCTGGCCAACGCCTTCTCTGAGCTAAATGATCCTATAGATCAAAAAGAGCGTTTTATGAAGCAGCTGGAAGCCAGAGAAAAGGGCGATGAAGAAGCTCATATGATGGATGAGGATTTTGTGCGAGCATTAGAGTACGGGATGCCTCCCACAGGAGGATTGGGTATCGGAGTAGACCGACTGATAATGCTTTTAACCGATGCGCCCTCTATAAGGGATGTAATTCTTTTTCCAACTCTAAGGCCACGGCAGGAGTAATAAACAATAACTACACACTTAAATTTGCAACTGTATATAAAGAAGTCTCTGAAGGGTAAGCAGGTTGATTAGCCCTTGCTCTCAGATGACTTCTTTTTTTGTAGACAACAAAAGAATAAAATAATGAAATAGTGCGAATTAGATAGATAAGAGATGATTTGTCGAGATATTTTAAAATAAAGCTGATAAAAGCATAAATATTGATATTGAGCAAAAGGGTTTAATCATGATATATTAGTCAATGTCCTTCGGGACAAAAAACAAAAAGAATCTATAAATGATTGGTCTTTGAAAACTAAACAGTTGTGCAAAGAAAGACAGTGATGAATTAACACAG
>CAYVRD010000156.1:0-3413 GCA_964454195.1 uncultured Clostridia bacterium | reverse complement strand
ATTGACATGACTATTGGGGCTGCGAAAAAATCTCTTCAAGAAATTAATGATTAGTCTTTTTAAATGTTTATAAATATGTGAGACGGGCATACTATAGCTACACACTCACTTCTTCATCAAGACCTCCTTGATCTAATAGACCTAGCTTAAAGACCTTTTGGTCAAGCTAGGTCTATTAGTTTTTTCTGCTTTATTTATTGCAGGAAAAAACTAATAAATAAAGAATAAGAAGAGTTATTAGGATGAAACTCTAACTAGCCGAAAGAGGGGTCTACATGAACGAAGATTTGGAATTTGAACGCTTTATAGAAAAGATTCATAAGAAGTCAGGATTAGATTTATCCCAATATAAGCGCAAGCAAATGGAACGACGGATTAGATCACTAATGAAATCCAACAATATTGATAGTCTGGAAGATTACTTTCTGCTTCTTGATAGAAGCAAGGAGCACTACGACAAGTTTACCGATCATCTGACTATCAATGTTTCTGAGTTTTTTAGAAACATTGCCCAATGGGATTACCTAAGAAATACTATTGTACCCAGGCTAGTAGCTAACACAGATAGCTTAAAGGTGTGGAGTGCTGGCTGTTCAACTGGTGAAGAACCCTATACTCTTGCTATTATGCTCAGCGAAACTCTGGGAGCAACAAAAAAATTCTCCATCCATGCCACTGATCTAGATAGAGAGGTTTTGCGGAAGGCTAACTTAGGTATCTACAACGAAAGAGCTTTAGCCAACGTTGACAATAAGCTAATCGATAAATATCTTGAAAAAAACGGAACCACATTTGTAGTGAAGGACATTTTGAAAAAGCATATTAACTTTAGGCAGCACAATTTGCTAAAGGATAGCTTTGAGACAAATTATGATTTGATTCTATGTCGAAATGTGGTCATTTACTTTACTGAAGAAACTAAATTTGAGCTCTACAAAAGATTTAATACTTCACTGAAAACAGGTGGAGTTTTCTTTACAGGCAATACTGAGCAAATATTTAGAAGTAAAGAAATTGGTTTTAATTCTATTGCACCATTTTTCTACGAAAAAACTCTTTAAGCTAAGGGGGAGCACATATGGAGGGACCAATTTTTGCCCTAGACATAGGTACTCGGACAGTGATCGGTATTGTTGGTCGCAAGGAAAGCGATACATTTTTTATTGAGGCTGTTCAGGTAATGGAGCATCAAACTCGCTCCATGCTGGATGGTCAAATTCACCATATAAATCAAGTGACAGAAGTTGTAAAAAAGATAAAAAATGCTTTAGAGGAAAAGACAGGACACACCTTAGAAAAAGTGGCAGTAGCTGCCGCTGGAAGAGCCCTGAAAACTGTTAAGCACCTGTATCGCAAAGAAATTAACAATACTCAGCAGATAACTAAGGAAGATGTGATGTGTTTAGAGGTAGAAGCTGTTACCCAGGCTCAACAACATTTAGCAAAACAAGGACAGTTGGGTGAAGGTATTAATTCTTATCATTGCGTGGGATATACCGCTATCAATTATTACTTAGAGGATAACTTGATCGGTGATTTGGTAGGCCAATATGGCAAGTCTATGGGAGTCCACATTATTGGCACCTTCTTGCCTCGAGTTGTTGTAGACTCTCTTTACACAGTATTGCAAAATGCAGGCTTAGAAATGGCTAGTATGACTCTAGAGCCTATTGCAGCTGCAAATGTGATTATACCTGAAACTATGAGGCAGCTTAATATTGCTCTAGTAGATATTGGAGCAGGCACCTCTGATATTGCCATTAGCAAGGATGGAGCTATTAACAGCTATGCAATGGTACCTGTAGCTGGAGACGAACTAACTGAAGCTCTGTGCAATCATTATTTATTAGATTTTCACGAGGGGGAAAGGGTAAAAAGACTTTTAGCTACAGAAGAAAGTATTATTTTAGAAAACATATTAGGGGAGCAAGCTATTTTAAGCTCTAAGGAAATTCTAGAGA
This sequence comes from uncultured Clostridia bacterium, assembly GCA_964454195.1. Lineage (GTDB taxonomy): Bacteria > Bacillota > Desulfitisporia > Desulfitisporales > JAWSUQ01 > CAYVRD01. The sequence continues at coordinate 1,452 of CAYVRD010000156.1, read as the reverse complement.
GCTTGGCTAATGTGGTGGAAGAGCTAGCAAAAAAAATCGCCAATGAGATGCTTGCTTTAAACGAAAAACCACCCCAAGCAGTTTTTTGCATCGGGGGTGGAAGTCAATTCCCCTCCTTAGCTGAAAAAATTGCCAGCAATCTAGGGCTACCTCCTCAACGGGCTGCAATTAAAGGCAAGGAAGTAATTATTAAGCTGCCTGGGGACACAGCAGGCTTGATTGGACCTGAAGCTATCACTCCCTTGGGCATAGCTTATACTGCTAATGAGCAAATTGGCTTGATGAAGGCTGAGGTTAATGGAAGAATGGTTAGCTTTTTAAATACAAGTAAACCCACAGTAGCTGATGCAATTCTTGCAGCAGATTTAAATCTGCTGCAATATCATGGTAAGCCAGGCTTATCTATAACTGCTGAAGTGAATGGAGCAATAAAAATAGTCAAGGGGAAAATAGGCTCTACTCCAATTATAAAAATAAATGGAGTAGATTGTGATGTAAACACTCAGCTAAATCAGTTCTGCAAAATAACTGTAGAGCATGGACAGGCTGGTCAAAACGCAAAGGCTCAGGTTAAGGATGTTTTAGGCTCTATACCAAGGGTTAAAGTTCAGCATGGGGGAGAACTAGTTGAATTAAGCGAAAAGGTATATGCTAGTGACAGAGAAATTAATTTAGATGACTGGTTAGTAGATGGGGTAAAAATAAGCTATAATAAGCTGGAAACAGTGGCTGACGTGATAAAAAAATTGGGCTATAATATCTCAGATTTTATGCCTAATCAGATTGTATATACATTAAATGGAAAGCAGCAGAGGTACCAGCTTGTAAATAAAGCTGTTTATATTAACAATTGGCCAGTACCTCTTGATCACAAGGTAAAGGATTTAGATAAATTAGAAATAATAGCTAACGAAATGAAAAAGAAGTGTATTAAAGACGTTATTTCTGGAGAATCTAAATGTGCCACAAAGTTATTGGTAAATGGGCAGGAGATATCTATAGCTAGTGAGCCTATAGTAAAGAAAAATGGTACTAAAACTGCTCTTTCCACTGAGATTAATTCTGGAGATGTCATTACCTGGGAGCCTGTACCTAGGCAAATGATAATGGCTGATCTGTTGAATTATTTAAACTACAGTACTCCACCCCAGCCTAACCTAAGGTTGGTAATGCTAGTTAACGATACGCCTGCTGCATTTACCAGTGTCTTAAACAATGGAGATAAGATAGTTTTAGATTGGCAGGAGCATTTACTTTAATAATTCTATTGACTTAACAAGATTAAAAGTATATAATGGTTTTTGTCACTGGTTCGGGGCGTAGCGCAGTTTGGTAGCGCACCTGGTTTGGGACCAGGGGGCCGGGGGTTCAAATCCCTCCGCCCCGACCATTAAAGTGGCCCGTTGGTCAAGCGGTTAAGACACCTGCCTTTCACGCAGGTAACACGGGTTC
>CAYVRD010000155.1:0-3417 GCA_964454195.1 uncultured Clostridia bacterium | reverse complement strand
TTGTAAATGGGGGGTGCAAAGGTAGCTGAGAACAGCATGGATTGTTTCTGAGGAGGACACTTGTCTAAAATTGCTGTAATATCCTCCAAAAAACCCATGTTTAGCATTTCATCCGCTTCATCTAAAACAACATACTTTAACTTATCCAGCTTTATGGTAGAGCGGTTAAGATGGTCTAACAATCTACCCGGTGTACCGACTACTATTTCCGGGTGTTTTTTTAAGGCTCTGATTTGCAGGTCTATTGACTGACCACCGTACACAGCCAAGGTCTGGATTTTCAAGCCTTTGCCTAAAGAGGCAATTTCCTGAGCTACCTGGACAGCTAGTTCTCTGGTAGGGCAAACAACTAGGCCTTGTAAGCCTTCAAACTTGGTCAGCATATTCAACATTGGCAAACCAAATGCAGCAGTTTTACCAGTTCCTGTTTGTGCTTGTCCAATAATGTCTTTTCCCGACATAGCCAATGGGATGGCAGCAGCCTGAATAGGGGTGGGATGCTCAAAGCCTTTCTCCAGCACTGATGAAAGTAGCTGGGGCTTTAATCCCATTTCATTAAAACTTATCAAATTTTTTCACCTTCTCTATGTATATATTTCCATGTCATTTAAATTTATCATATATTTGCCTAATGTGCAAGAAAACTGGACCTATTAGTTGTAAATTAGCAGGAATAGCTAAATTTAGCTCGAAATATCATCTATTGGATATAATCTAATTTGTGCAGAGGTGGTACTTATTATTCCTGCGATGGGAGGCTAAAATGATAGGAAGTGTAAATCTGCGAGTTAGGTATCAAGAGACGGATCAAATGGGGGTAGTGTACAACGCCAACTACTTGGTGTGGTTTGAAATCGGCAGAACTGAATTGTGCCGTAGCTTGGGAATTAGCTACGCTCAGATGGAGGCAATGGGCGTTTTTTTACCAGTTGTAGAGTCCTATTGCCGCTATCGAGGATCTGCCAAATATGATGATTTAATAACAGTAAATACCTCTATAGCTAAGCTTACCCCTGTTCGCATTGAGTTTCAGTACCAGATATATAAGGATGAGGAATTGTTAGTTGAAGGAAGTACTGTACATGGATTTACTTCAAAAGAAAGCAAGCTTTTAAAGCTATCCCGGTCTCACCCAAGCGTTTGGAGTTTATTACAAAGGGCATATATTAAATAATATTTCGGGAGAAGGTGGGCAAACATGCAATGGGTCATGGTATTAGTTATAATATTAGCTATAGAATTAATAATTATTGCAATGTTTTGGGATAAAATTACTGAGGCTGTAGCCTCATATCCAGCTCTGTTGGCTAAGGGAGAAAAAGCTTATCAAGAGGGACTTTTAGAAAAGGCTAAGCAATACTATTTGCGAGTGCTGAAAAATCGCCAGTTTAATAGCTTATCAGAGGATAGCCCCTTAAAGGTAATTGCTTATAAACAGTTGGGCCTAATTTTCAAGGAGTTGGCAGAAGAAAGACTTGAAAAGAAGCAAAAGGACTATGGTGTAGAGTACTTTCAACAGGCTATAATACATACAGTAAAAATATTAGAGCTAAACGGCGAGTGGGAAAAGCTAAAGGAAAACCACCCTGAGATGAGAGATTTGCGGATTAAGCTAGCTAAGGCTTATTTTTTGGCAAACTACAATCTGCAGGAAGCCTTGGAGCTTAGCTTTAGTCTTGGTCAATGGCAGCTGTTTTTAGATTCCTATAGCAGCTTTAAAAAACAAAACATCTACTTTAAATTAGCTGATATTGAAAAGGATTTATTGAGGGAAAAGGCTACCTTGGCTGAGGGGATTTTACTTTATGCCAATGGCATTAAAAAAATAAATAGTGGGGAAAAGGGCGGAGAAAAGGATTACGACAAAGGCCTAGAGATGGTAAGCGAAGTTCTTAATACCAACGACTCCTTTTTGAGAATTGATGAAACTGTATTCAATGAAATTAAAGAAAAGCTAGGCCGGATAATATTGGAAGAGATCCATCAGCTAAAGGATGACGAGGAAAAGGAAGCTAAGGAAAAGCACATAGAAAAGGAAAAGGTCAGAGAAATAAAAAATAACTGGGATAAGGTGGTAGGGCAGCTTCAAAAGCAATCTCGAGTAGTGGAAAATGTGGCTCTATCTGAAGGAAAGCCGGGAGAAATTACTATAACAGTACAAACGGAATGGTATTTATTACCATTAATATTTCAAGAGGAGCTGGTGGAGCGAGTGGCTGCCACCTATTATCAGATGACTAAGAAAAAAGAAGGCTCACTATTTTTTATCTTCCGGGATAATAAAGGCAGAGAAGTGGCTAGACATACCCAGCTGGGAGTGCGAGTGTACAACTAAACTAGCGCCTTAATAAAAAGCTATAAGCCCAAAATACTAACCTTTAAAGGGATAGTGCTTTGGGCTTAATCTATTTTTTTACGAGTCAAGGTGGCCGAATATAATGCAGGAGCCTTTACAATTTTCTTTGGCGCTGTACATGGCTGAGTCGGATTTTTTCAACAAAGTATCAACATCTAAGCCATCATCAGGGAAGAAGGCGACCCCCACACTTACCGAAATGCGGACCACATGTCCAGCTATGTTAATGGGCTCTAAAACTACTTGATTAATTTTTTCAGTAATTGAAAGAATATGGGTTTCACTATCTACTCCAGGAAAGAAGAGAATAAACTCATCTCCGCCGATTCTTGCCAAAAAGTCAGTAGGCTGAATTAGTGCCTGCAATCGGGCAGCGATAGCCTGTAGTAGCTCATCTCCTGCCAAATGACCGAAGGAATCGTTTACCTTTTTGAAATCGTCTAAATCTAAAAATACTACGGCGATTCGGGCGTTAGCCTGTCGAGCATCCTGGATAGCCTTTGTCAACTGTTCTCGAAACATCAGTCGATTAGGCAAGCAGGTTAAAGAATCGTGATAAGCCTGATGTCTTATGATTTTTTCCATAGCTTCCAGCTCTCTTTGGGCTGTTTCTAACTCTTTTATAGTACTTTTTAACAGCTGCACCCGTTTATGCTGTGTAGTGATGTCAAAGATTTGCATCATTACATAGGATTCATCATCCAGCATTAATGGTTCAATTTGCAGGTTTTGCCTAACCTCTAAAATGGAATCCTTTGATGGGATGAACAGGGAGTGAAAAGCCCCGGAGCAAAACATGCTTTGACCATGATATAAAGCATTTCGAAGATACTGTTGATAAACCTGATTATCAAAAAGAGGATATAGCTGGGTTAACCTACACCCTATGACATGGTCAGCTTTTTTGCCACTCAGGTTTTCTAACCAAGAGTTCCAAAGCAATATCTTCTGATCCTTATCAACAATCAGCACTCCTGTATTTATTCGATTAAGAACTAACTGTAGCAGCTTATTCATATAATTTCACCAAGATTCCATTGATTTTTTCTAACAAAAAGGTA
>CAYVRD010000154.1:0-3490 GCA_964454195.1 uncultured Clostridia bacterium | reverse complement strand
CAGCTTGGGATAGTCCTTGGGGCAAGGGAAGACCTGGCTGGCATATCGAGTGTACTGTGATGGCTATAAAATACCTGGGTGAACAATTTGATATCCACGGCGGAGGCTATGATCTGGTATTCCCCCATCACGAAAATGAAATAGCCCAATCAGAAGCCTGCACCGGAAAGCCCTTTGCCAACTTTTGGCTTCACAATGGATTTATAACGGTGAACCAGGAAAAGATGTCTAAATCCTTGGGCAACTTTTTCCTGGTCCGAGAAATACTAGAGAAATTTCCGCCCCAAATAGTGCGATATTATCTATTGGCAACCCACTACAGAAGTCCCTTGGATTTTGACGACCAAAAGCTTGTTGAGAGCAGCAAAAGCTACCAGCGAATAGTTACTACTGTGGAAAGAGTTAGAGAGCAGCAAGAGAAAAGCGCTACAACGGGAGATTTAAATGAATTAGACCAGGAGCTGGTGGGGAAAATAGCTACAGCTAAAAGTGGATTTGAAAAGGCCATGAGTGATGATTTTAACACGGCTTTGGCTATTGCTCAAATATTTGACTTGGTGCGGGACGTAAACTCCATCTTAAACCGCAGTGGGGAGCAAGGCTTGAGCCTTGACAAGGCAACATTAGAGCAGGTGCTGAGCACCTTCCACATCTTTGGCCATATTTTAGGCCTTCCCTTTTCAGAAGTAAAGCAGTCGGGTGGAGACGATACTACTGAGAAATTGATGGAGCTGCTGCTGACCTTAAGACAGGAAGCGCGAGTTAAACGAGACTTTGCCACGGCAGACAGCATCAGAGATAGGCTGAAAGAAATAGGTATCGTCATCGAAGATACACCCCAAGGGGCGCGATGGAAGTGGCAATAGATACAGAGCAAATGTCCCCTTTAGCACTGGCTTACATTGGAGATGCAGTATACGAGCTCTTTGTGCGCCAACACTTGATAAGTCAAGGGGTAGTAAAGGTGAAGGATTTACATCGTGAGGCGGTAAAGCTGGTCAAAGCTACTGCCCAGTCCCACATCATCCACCAACTGGAGACGCAGCTAAGTGAATCGGAGCTGCGGATGGTTAAGAGGGGTCGAAACGCTAAGTCGGGCAAAACCCCGAAAAATACTGAGCTTATAGACTATCGCTATAGTACGGGCTTTGAGTGCTTATTGGGGTATCTACATTTAACTCAACAGCAGCAGCGACTAGAAGAAATCCTAAACAAGATACCACAAATAATGGAAGAGCATTATGCCATACCAAGGAGTGAGCAGTAATGACCACAGAGGAAGGTTTGCTGGCGGGCAAAAATAGTGTTTTAGAGGCGCTGCGAGCCCAACAACCAATCAACAAAATTTTTGTAGCCACAGGACTTAACCCTAGTAGCATTAAAAACATTTTAACATTAGCCAAGGAAAATAAGGTTCCGGTTAAGCAGGTAGATCGGAAAAAGCTAGACGAAATGTGCGAATCCACCAACCATCAAGGGGTAGTGGCAACAGTATCACCCAAAGAGTACACTGATTTTCCCCAGCTTGTGGAAAATGCCCTTGCCCAGACAAAAAATCCCGTTATAGTAGTGCTGGACGAAATAGCTGATCCCCACAATCTGGGAGCTATTATCCGCAGCGTGGAGGGCTTAGGTGGCCAAGGAGTAATCATACCTAAGCATCGGGCAGTACCCCTCACTGCTGGAGTAAACAAGGCTGCCGCAGGAACCTTGAGCTATGTTCCTGTAGCTCGAGTGACTAACCTAGCTCAGGCTCTGACCTATCTTAAGGAGTGGGGCTTTTGGGTAGTAGGCACTGATGCCCAGGGAGAGCAGACAGCCTTTGCTGCTAAGCTAGATGGGCCCTTAGCTGTGGTCATTGGCAGCGAGGGCAAAGGAATGGGACGACTAATCAAGGAATCCTGCGACTTTGTGGTGAGCCTGCCTATGCAGGGACAGGTTAACTCCCTAAATGCCAGTGTGGCCACAGGGATTATTATGTATGAGATAGTCCGCCAGAGACTTACTGGCAACAGGTGAATTATGGAAGATTATTTAATAGTAGACGGCTACAATGTCCTAAATAACTGGGATTCTCTTAAGAAATTGCGGGAAGAAAGCTTTGAGCACGCCCGGGATCAGCTGATAGGAATAATAGCCAATTATGCAGGAGTCTATGGAACTAAAGCCATCGTTGTTTTTGATGCTCACCAAGTAAAGGGAGGGCTAGAAAAAAGAGAAGATATCAACGGAGTGACTGTAATCTACTCAAAGGAAGGAGAGACTGCGGATATGGTTATAGAGAGGACCATTAGCCAGTATTCCAAGCAAGGATTAGTATGTGTAGTTACCTCAGACTGGATTGAACAACAGATGGTGCTGGGCAAAGGCGGAGTACGCCTCTCAGCTCGAGAGTTTTGGAATCGAGTTTGTCAAGGAGAGAAACGCACTGCAGAGCTTATTGAGAAGCCTGTTTCCAGAAGCTCCCTAGACCAGCTATTGGGAGAGCAGGTAAGGGCTACCTTGGAGAAGTGGCGCCGCAGCAAGTAGGCTTGCCCGATAATACTTGACTTTACTAAGTTTTTTCAGGTATAATTAATTATGTCCAATAGGACTTGTATTGACGCTGGCTTTATGCCTCCTGAGCAGGGGGCTTTCTATAGGGCATCTTGGGAGAGAGGTCCGCCTTGGTGGTCTGACGAGGAAATTAAATGGAGGCGATGTCATGAATACAAATGTACAAAGGCAATTGCCTGAAGACAGCTTTGAGTTAATGATGGACGAAACTATTGTAGACTTAGCAAAAGAAGGAGACAACGTAGCCCAAGAATTTCTTATTAATAAATATAAGAATTTTGTTAGAGCTAAGGCAAGATCATACTTTTTAATCGGCGCAGATCGAGAAGATATTATTCAAGAAGGCATGATCGGCTTATACAAAGCAATAAGAGATTTTAAATGTGACAAACTGTCATCCTTTAGAGCATTTGCCGAGCTGTGTATCACTCGCCAGATTATTACCGCAATCAAAACCGCTACTAGACAAAAGCATATTCCGCTAAATTCATATGTTTCACTAAACAAACCAATTTACGATGAGGACTCAGACAGGACCTTGCTAGATGTTATTTCTGGAACAAAGATAACAGATCCTGAAGAGCTGATAATTAGTCGGGAAGAATTTGATGATATCGAAGAGAAGATGGGGGAAATCCTAAGCTCACTTGAGTGGCAGGTACTAATGTCTTATTTAGAAGGCAAGTCATACCAGGAGATTGCAGTTGACCTAAATCGGCATGTAAAATCTATCGATAATGCCCTACAGAGAGTAAAACGCAAACTAGAAAGATACCTGGAAAAAAGAGATAGCTAAACTGGCGTTATATGCCAGTTTTTTATTTCCTTTAACGTATTGACAAACCTAAAAAAAGATTATAAAATAAAAATCGTTGATGTGCTGGTGTAGCTCAATTGGCAGAGCAGCTGACTTGTAATCAGCAGGTTGCGGGTT
>CAYVRD010000153.1:0-3507 GCA_964454195.1 uncultured Clostridia bacterium | reverse complement strand
GGCAATAGAAAAAAGCTCTTTATGGCTATTAAGCTATAGAGAGCTTTTTGCATTAAGAGAAATTTGTATAGGTTTACTAAGAGCTTACAGTTTGCAATTTTCTAAAGCACCTTTTTTCAAACTTCAAAAACTCGCTGTCGCTCAGACAATTGAAGTTTTGAGTAAAAAAGGCACTAAGAAAATTAGAGCAAATCTCCAGCTAACCCATAGCGCCTTATACAAATTCACTCAGCATGTTAATGCATTCATTCCTCAATAGGTTTTTAAGTATGTTAGCTGCAGATTGATGTCAATGATATAATAAAAAATATTGGATAAAAAATAGGGGGTTAAAAAGAATGATAATAACTACAACACCAAGTATTGAAGGCAAAAAAATAATAGAATATAAAGGAGTAATTTTTGGTGAAGTTATTGCAGGTATTAATTTTGTGAAAGATTTTGCAGCAGGTTTGACCAATTTTTTTGGAGGAAGATCTAATGCTTATGAAGGAGAACTAATAGAAGCTCGAGAAGATGCTTTAAAAGAGTTGGAAAAGAGAGCAATGGCAATAGGTGCAAATGCTGTTATAGGGGTAGATATTGATTATGAGGTATTAGGGCAAAGTGGAAATATGCTTATGGTAACAGTATCAGGAACTGCAGTCAGAGTAGAATAGCTTATAAAGTAGACAGTACATAAATAGAAATAAAAACATATTGACTTCAGAACAATATTTAGTATAATTAAATCTAATAGAAAAAACCTTAAAAACGATGATGGAGAAAAGTAGATTAAATACAGCTTTTTTCAGAGAAAAGATGTTATGGCTGAGAGCATCTTAAAAGCATGATTAATTGAAGTTCCCTCCTGAGTTACTAGTTGAAAACCTGTTGTAGGTTAAGTAGACTAAGTCGTGTTTCTCACGTTACAGAGAAAGGGTATCGGAATGAATATTTCCCGTACTTACATGAGAGGGGTTTGCAAACAGCAACAAGCAAACCAAACTAGGTGGTAACGCGGCAAGCGAGAGCTTTTCGTCCTATGGATGAATAGCTCTTTTTTATATTCATTTCCCGTATCTTAAAAGCGGACCTTTTGTTTCAATTAATAGAAGGTCAAATAGGGTGGTACCGCGGAGTCCATGGCTTTTCGTCCCTTTTAAAAAGGATGTTTTGCCATGGACTATTACTATAATATAGGGAGGAATTAAAAATGGTTGTTGTAATGGAAATTAATGCAAGTGAAGAGTTGATTAAGGATGTTGTAAATAAGTTAGAGGAGCTTGGCTTTAAGGCACATATTATTTACGGAATTAAACGAGTTGTCATCGGTGCAATAGGAAACAAAAATAATTTAGATTTATTGAGCTTGCAGCAACTGCCGGGAGTTGAAAAAATAGTTCCGATTATGAAACCCTTTAAACTAGTGAGTCGTGAGGGAAAAGAGGATGATACTGTAATTAGGATTAAAAATGTGGAAATAGGGGGAGCCAATCTAACTATAATGGCTGGGCCTTGTGCAGTTGAAAGTAGAGAACAAATCTTAACAGCAGCGAAGATTGTAAAAGAATCAGGTGGACATATATTAAGAGGAGGAGCCTTTAAGCCCCGGACATCACCATATAGCTTCCAAGGGATGGAGGAAGAAGGATTAAAACTGCTACAGGAGGCATCAAAGGAAACAGGGCTACTAACTGTTACTGAGGTAGTAGATGAACGAAGTTTGGGCATAGCTTTGGAGTATGTGGATATTCTACAGATTGGAGCTAGAAATATGCAAAACTTTCAACTACTTAAAGTAGCAGGGAATGTAAATAAGCCCATTTTGCTTAAAAGAGGGCTATCAGCTACTATTGAAGAGTGGTTGATGTCAGCAGAATATATAGTATCTGAAGGAAACCATCAAGTCATATTATGTGAAAGAGGCATAAGAACCTTTGAAACCTATACAAGAAACACCTTAGACCTAAGTGCGGTATCTTTGGTAAAAAGGTTGAGTCACTTACCTGTAATTGTTGACCCAAGTCATTCCACTGGAAATGTTCATCTAGTTGCTCCTATGTCTTTAGCAGCTGTAGCAGCTGGTGCAGATGGTTTAATAATTGAGATGCATCCAAATCCTAAAACAGCGTTGTGTGATGGTGCCCAATCTCTAGAACCAAATGAGTATAAAAGGCTAACCAATAGCTTAAATAGAGTGTCATCTGTCTTAAGAAACTCATGGAATGAATCGAGGGAGAGTGTTGGTTAATGGTATTAAAAGTTGCTTTTCTAGGACCTGCTGGAACTTATAGTCAAGTAGCTTTGAAAAGCTACTATAAATTATTAAACTATGAAGAAGTTCCATGTGACTCAATAGAAAGTATATTTAATGAAGTTGCAAATGAAAAAGTAGATGCTGGCATTATACCCATAGAAAACTCATGTGAAGGTGCTGTTAATCAGTCTATGGACTTGCTGGCATATAATTATCGATTATATATTTCTGGCGAAATAATTATGCCAGTATATCACAGCTTATTGGCCAAGTCTGGCACCCAATTATCTGATGTTAGAACAGTTTTATCTCATTCTCAAGCTATTGCTCAGTGTAGAGAGAGTATTTCAAAAGCTATTCCTAATGTTAATTATATTGAAGTTTCTAGTACAGCAGATGCAATACAGAGAGTATCTAATATGGGCAATGAAGTAGCTGCAATAGGAAACAAACTGGCTGGAGAAACATACGGGCTAAATGTTTTAAAAGATAATATTAATGATCATACAAATAATGAGACTAGATTTGTTATAATATCTAAAAGTGCTGGTGAGTGTATGAAAAACTGCAAAACATCACTTTTAGTTAATGTTCTAAATGAACCAGGTGCACTATTTCAAGCATTAAAAGAATTTTCGTTAAGAGGTATTAACTTAACTAAGATTGAATCTAGACCCGCGAAAACTAAAATTGGAGAATACCTATTCTTTATTGATATTGATGGACATTATTTAGAGCCCAGGATTCAAGATGCATTAGAATCTATAGAAAAGGTCTCTCAGTCAATAAAGGTGCTAGGTTCATATCCAAAAGCGGCAAGTAGAGACCTTGTAGATTATCAATCCATGGAAGGCTTAGATTATCTTCGCCAGGAGATAGATATTATAGATGAAAATATTATCGATTTATTGGCTCGTAGAACAAAACTGGTAAAAAGAATAGGGAAATTGAAAAGAACCGTAGCAGAAGTACATGACCCTTATAGGGAAGAGAAAATATTAGAAAGATTAAAAACCTATTCATTAGAGAAAGGTTTTTCATCTGAAATAACTGAAAAGATATATACAATCCTTTTTAAACATTTTGTATCCCTTCAGAAGAATGAAAAACAATGAAACTGTCATATTAGATAGCATGGACCTCCGATATTATAGAAAGAGGTTCATGTATATCTTATATGATGGAAATAAATACATTTGACTCTATTGGCTATTTCATGATATATTATTCATTGTCGCTCTGAGGCGACGAGAAAATAAGCTAATAGT
>CAYVRD010000152.1:0-3508 GCA_964454195.1 uncultured Clostridia bacterium | reverse complement strand
TTAAATTCATAAAAACACCACCAATTAAGAATATTCTTAAAATTGCCACTCTTGTATTTATTATTTTAACAATAGGTGGAAGGATAGTCAATCTTAATTTAGGCTAAATTAAACGATAATAATTATGAATAGTTTTTCTAAAAGATTTTGCAGGATTTTTCTAGCAAAAGGTCTAATAAAGATATTAAGAGATATAAAGGAGGTAAAAGAATGAGCAAAACTATTGAAAATGCTAAGGCTGCTTTTGCCGGAGAGAGTCAAGCACGAAATAAATACACCTTTTTTGCCAAGGTAGCCAGAGCCGAGGGGTTTCACTGGATAGCAGATATTTTTGAAGAAACAGCAGAGCAGGAGAAAAAACATGCTGAGATATTGCTGAAGCTGGTAAATGGCTTAGGCAGCACTGAGGAAAATCTAAAGGCTGCTCAAGCTGGAGAAGAGTACGAGCACGAAGATATGTATCCTAAGTTTGCGGCGGAAGCCAGGGAAGAGGGAAATGAGGAAGCGGCTAAGCTATTTGAAGCCTTAGCCAAGGTGGAAAAAGCCCATGCTGAGCGCTATGCAGCTCTATTGAAAATGCTTCAGGAAAAGCGCCTTCCCGCTACAGAGGATGCGGCGCTATGGCGCTGCAAGGTTTGCGGGTATATTCACCTAGACAAAGCACCTCTTGAGCTTTGTCCCCTATGCAAGCATTCCCATGAATTTTATAGGCCGGAAATTAATGCATTTTAACTGTTAAATAGGAAAAAATACTATTGAACAAGTAAAGCTTGTTCAAAGTAAATAAATGAAAGGCGGGGATTTTATGTGGCGTTGTGGAGTCTGTAACTATTTAGCTGAAGGAGATGCACCTCCAGAGAAGTGTCCTAAATGTGGTGCTCCAAAGGAGAAATTTACTCAATTGCCAGCAGAAGAAGTGGAGCTAGTAGAAAGATCCCAATACACTAATGACTTATTAATGCAGCTAAACACTGTGTTGACTGAAGTGGCAATCATTGCAGAGGAAGGTATTGACGATGACTTAGATCCAGGCTGCAAAAAGGTATTTCAAGATGCACTAGAAAGTGCTGAGTTTTTACAGGGCTCAATTAAGGCTGAAATTTTTAATCATGTCAACAAGAAAAAGTGGGGTCTGTAATTTTTTATTAAAGCTTTAAAAAAAATTATTGAGGAGGAATAATTATGGATAAATGGGTATGTTCCGCATGTGGTTATGTTTATGATCCTGCTGAGGGAGATCCAGACAATGGAGTAGCAGCAGGTACTGCTTGGGAGGATGTTTCAGAGGATTGGGTATGTCCTCTCTGTGGCATGGGCAAGGACGCCTTCGAAAAAGAAGAGTAATAACCTGGGAAGGAGAAAAGAACTGAATAGCAGCTCTTTCTCCTTCTTTTTTATGTAGCTGAGGAAATTTAGAAAGGGTGACAATATTGGAGATTACAGTAGGCGTTTCAGCAAGACATGTTCACTTATGTGAATCAGATTTAGAGGCTTTATTTGGCCCGGGCTATCAGCTAACTCCCGAAAGATATCTTTCTATTGCAACCCAATATATTTGCAAAGAAAGAGTTTCCCTGGAAGGCCCCAAGGGACAGTTTGAAAAGGTAGCAGTAATTGGCCCTCCTAGGCCTAATACCCAGGTAGAGGTTTCAAAAACAGATGGGATAAAGCTGGGGGTAAATCCTCCTGTTAGGCTATCTGGTGATTTAGTGGGCTCGGAAAGTCTCTCAATCAGTGGACCCCAGGGTAAGGTTCTAATTAAAGATGGACTGATTGTAGCTCAAAGACATATACATATGACAGAAAAAGATGCAGAAGAATATGGATTCAAGCATAAAGACTATGCCATGGTTGTAGTAAAGGGAAATAGGAGCTTGGTCTTTGACTTTGTAGTGGTGCGGGTGGCACCTGAGAATACCCATACCGAGATACATTTGGATACGGATGAAGCCAACACAGCTGACCTGCGCACGGGAGATGCGGTTTCGTTGCTCCATGTAAACGATAAAAAGCTGCGTCTTGAACGGATTATCAACCTGTTCGATGAGCGACAGCTATCTATCTTAGAAAATACCGTTGCTAGTATTGTTGACCAGGAGAAGAAAAGGCTAAGCTCCATGGAAGAAATGCTAAAGCTGTTAAAAACCTAATGGAGATAGTTCCATACAAAATCCATCTGGCTGATTTTCCACTGTCCCTCTTCCAATACCAGATTGAAGGTACCGGTACCCAGGGCTTCTAGCTGGGGATCATCTAGACCTAAGTAAAACAATTCCAACTGGGCTATAGTGTAAGCGGTCTTACCCAACACTATAGTTTTTGTTTGTGTCACAACTGCAGTTTCTAAAAAACCAGTGGGATTTACAAAAAATGGCCAAGTATCTTCCGCCAGCTGCCAAGCCAGCTCTTTAGTGCAAAAAAGATAAAAAAACTCAAAAAGCTCTTCTTGAGATTTGGCCTCTAGCCAGCCCTCGTCCTCTACTGCTTTGATTATCAAGCTCCTAATACTATCCTGCTGTTGGGAATAGGTGGCAAAGGTGTCCTTGGTGCCCCCTAATACTATTAAGACAATTAGAGTGATTAAAATTATGCGAGCCTTCATTATGTGTAGAACCTCCATTGAAAAACATTAGGTTACCCAGTGAGCAAGTCCATTATAGCATCGCATAAGTGGAATAATATAGCACTTTATTCTGACACCTTTTTAGGGCATTCGACCAGTTTTAGAAAATTAGCCATGGGACGAACATATCTGACATAAAAGGGGGAAAAATATAGGGAGAATATTGGAGAGGTGGTAGGAAGATGACTGTATTTGTTCCGGAAAAGGTATTGGTAGAAGAAGAGGCTAGAGACTATTCTTTAGCTAAAGAATTAATAAATAGCTTTAAAGAAATGGAGATTCCTATAGAATTTATACCCAGCCACAATAGAATCAAGCCCAGCAAGCTCAAGACCCCTCAAGCTAGATACATAGAAGCGAAAAAAACCTTGGTCATAGGCGTCAGAAAAGGTCTAAACTTCCAATCCTGCAAGCCTTCAGCCCACTTTCAGCTACCCCTGACCACCAGCTGTCCGGGAATGTGCCAGTATTGCTATCTGCAGACCACATTAGGAAAAAGACCCTTTGTGCGCCTATATGTAAATCAGGAAGAAATATTAGAGCAAGCAGAGAAATATATTCGGGAGCGCAGTCCGGAAACCACGGTATTTGAAGGAGCTGCTACCTCTGACCCATTGGCAGTAGAGCCCTATTCAAAAGCATTAGCCAACGCTATTGAATTCTTTGGGCAGCAGAAGCTGGGCAGGTTTCGTTTTGTCACTAAGTTTACTGAGGTGGAAAGCCTATTAAACATCCAGCATAACCGGCATACGCGATTTAGATTTAGCTTAAATAGTCAGCGGGTCATCGAGAAGTTTGAGCACCATACCCCCGGACTGTCAGAGCGGCTGACCGCTTTAGAGAAGGTGGCGAGAGCAGGTTATCCCACCGGGGTAATAATTGCTC
>CAYVRD010000151.1:0-3528 GCA_964454195.1 uncultured Clostridia bacterium | reverse complement strand
CTAAGCTACCAGTTTTTATGCGCCAGTCAGCATCCCTTATAGCGCTTAAAATAGTTATTAGCTTTTCTTCACTAAATGCCCTTTGCTGTGCAATCAGTTTCTTGGCCACAAAGCTCGGCACCTTTAATTGACGGCTTATTTCTTCAGCCTGTAACCCTTTACTGGTTAGCATAAGCTTCACCCTCAGTAACTGCCGAAAGCTACGACTTAAAAGCGCCATTATTTTTAGTGGATATTCTCCCGCATGTACCATTTCTCGATACTGCTGTACGGCTGCAGCCCCCTTTCGCTCTATAGCTAAGTCAGTTATTTTAAAGACATTTAAATTGGTGGTTTTACTGATAGTCTGCTCTAGATCCTGACAGGTTATCTTTGTCTGCTCCGAAAACAGAGTCACCTTATCCAGCTCCTGAGCAATTAATAAGAGATTATCTCCAGAGGCAGCTATTAGCATTTCTATAGCCATTGGTTCTAAAGACTTGCTCCTTAGCTTAGCTTGCTCCTGAATCCAAGCTATCAGCTCATTGCCTTTAGGAGGAGTTAGGTTTATCAGATCCCCCTTTTCCTTAATAGCTTTAATAACTTTACGTCGGTTGTCTATTTTATCAGCTATTATCACCAGACATGTACTAAGATTAGGATTATCTAGGTAGCTTTGTAATTCATCGTCTCCAGCGGCAGATTCAGAGAAGAGGTTTTTTCCTCTAGCCACAACTAAACGTCTTTCAGCGAAGACCGGTAGTTGTTCAGCGCTGGCCACTACTTCTGCCATATCCACCGGATCAGTAAAGTACTGATAATTAAAATCATCATTCTCCCCCTCTAGGATAGTATGCTGAAATTCTTTCAGCAATTGATCCTTAAAGAAATCCTGTTCTCCATAAATAAGATAAACTGGACTAATTACGCCTCTCTTAAGGCTATTTCTAATTCTAGCTAACCCTTCCACGTAGCTCACTCCAAGTCATAAGAGTTTTATTATAATTTCTATTTTATCATAGTTTAGGCAAGCTAGTCTCTATACTCATCTCTTTTCCATCAGTAATTATTCTAATTCCTCCGTTGATGTCGGTTCGGTAAATAACTGCTCCAAGTTGCTCAATTAGCTCTAATAATTTTTTATCCGGATGTCCAAAGTTGTTTCTACCAACAGGAATCACTGCAATTAATGGATCTACCTTCCTTAAAAATTGTTCATGGTGCCCGGTTTTGCTTCCGTGATGGGCTACTTTATATACAGTACTAGCAATTTCAATGTTTTGCTCAACCAGCTGGCTCATAGCCTGCTGCTCAATATCTCCACTAAACAGCATGGAAAAGTCTCCGTAGACTAAATGCAGTACAATGGAGTTTTCATTTAGATCCGAACTGGTTCCTAATATAGGATTATGGGGATGGATAACCTGAATATTAACTCGTGGATCTAGTTCAATACTTTGCCCCCATCTACCTTCCAATGTAGGAATATTATTGCTAAGCAGCAGGTCAAGAAATTCCTCATAGGTTTTAGTGTTAGCTGGTACAGGAGAGATTAGAGCTTGCCTAACCGGAAAGTTTCTTATCACTGCAAGTAACCCAGCTACATGATCATAGTGACCATGGGTATTGATGAGTAAGTCAATTGTATTGATGCCTTTACTCCTAAGAAAGGGGACTACAATTTTTTCTCCCACATCAAAAGTCCTGTCGGGTGGTCCTGGCAAGCCTCCTCCATCAATCAAAATATTCTTGCCGTTGGGTAGGATAATTACTATTGCATCTCCCTGCCCCACATCTAGTACAGTTATCTCCAGCTTATCTTGAGCTATTGGAAACCAGCTTATAAACAAAAAGCTTATTAGGCCAACTGCTATCCCCCTGCTGACTAAAGGAAAATGCCAGTTAAATAGTTTCCTCCCTAACAGCTCCAATTGACCACTGCGCCACGTCACAAAATATATTATTGATAAATAGTAGAAAAATAGTGCCGCCCAGGATGGGGCTTGTATATAGGTATAACCAGGTAGCTTAATCATCTCTTGGTTGAAAATTGTCAAATAGTAAATGCCTCCACCACAAACCACTAAAAGCAGTTCTGCTAAACCATCCCAAAGCAAGCTTACTGGATATACTATTAATCCTACTAAAACACAAACTGCTACTAGCCAATTGGCTACAATGTTTGACAATAGTCCTAGAGCACTTACCATGTTAAAATGGTATGCCAAAAGAGGCGCAATAGCTATTTGGGCAGCTGCTGAGACTATAATTCCTTTTTTCCACCAGGATACCTCAGTCTGGGATTTATTAAACAGCTTGGTCAAAGGATGGTATAGGAATACTATACCCCAGGTGGCTAAAAAAGAAAGCTGAAATCCTACTTGGTAAAGGTAATAGGGATTTATTAAAGTTAACACTAAGGCTGCTAAGCTAAGAGAGGTATAGAAGTTCTTTTCTCGCTGCAGTAGGTGGATTGAAAATCCTATGATTCCCATCAAGCCAGCTCTAGTTGCAGACACCGAAAAATCAGCCATGGCGGCGTAAGCAGTGATTAAAATAACCATGATAACGAAAGAAAGAAATTTATTTGCTTTAAGTATTTTAAGAAGGCCAATTCCGCCCAATATGACAAATCCCATATGCAAGCCTGAAACAGCAAAGATGTGAAGCAGCCCCGCCTTAGCATAGATCTCCTGCTGCTGGGGAGTTAAGCCCTGTCGCCAGCCAAAGGTCATGGCCGCCAAGGTGCTTCCCTCTGAGCCGGGCAACAGCTTTATTATTGTCTCAATACTAGCCTTTTTATAGCTTTGGGCTAGCTTTAGCGGCTGCCAGAATGGTTCCTTGCTGATAATCTCAGGGGTAGATTTTATTATCAACTGGGAGTATATTCGCTGATACATGAGGTATTGGCTATAATTAAAAGCATTGGGATTAGTTGGTGAGCCGGGAGTGCGGACCCCACCTTCCACAGCTATTGTATCCCCCTGTTCAAAGCTTAGCTCTTGATTGTAGCTAATAACCTCAGTCAACTCATTTATGGAAATCCAGGCTTGATCAACCTTGATTTGCTCCGCTCTTAAGACAAAGCTTTCGCTGTTAGTTCTGGTTTTTACTGGCGAGACCACTTTGCCCACCACAGTAACAGACTGGCCCCCACTTATTTTAGGCAGCTGGGGCTGATCCCATAGCTTGAATCCAGTACTCCAGCATAATCCAGCCATCAAGATGGTCAATAAAAGTAGAGTTTGGCTAGGCAGGCTTGTACTACTAATAGGTCTTCGCCAATTAGCTGTGCTATGAGAAACATAATGAAACATCAGCTGTCCTATCAATAGAAAAGCAGTGGTTAAAAATATGTAGAAAAAGTTCATTTGCACCTTTAGTCCCCAAGCCACTCCAATGAGCCAAGCAAATACCATCACAGGAACCGGTTTATCTCTTATCATCTTACTGTAATCAAGTCCTTGATATTTTCGTAAGTTACATTGCCAATGCCACTGACCTTGACTATATCTCCTTCAGTTTTAAAAGGACCATTCGCTTGCCTAT
>CAYVRD010000150.1:0-3554 GCA_964454195.1 uncultured Clostridia bacterium | reverse complement strand
TTAACTAAGTAGTCTCGAGCACCTAGCTTCATCATTTCTACTGCAATTTTTTCATCTCCGTGGCCAGTCATGATAATAAAGGGAGTGGTCAATTTAAACTCCACTAGCTTCTCTACGAATATGTTTCCCGTCATATCGCTAAGCTGATAGTCTAGGAGCAGCAAGCTGGCCCCATTATCGCCCAGCCATTCTAGGGCCTCTTTACCCTTTGTGACCACATGAGTAGCAAGGGTGTTTGCCAATCGCTTTTTAATGAGTTTCGCTAAGCCATCGTCGTCTTCAACAATCAAAATAGTCATTTACACACCCTCACTTACACTGGGAATATTGACTACAGCTAGAAATAATCCCAGCTGTCTAACTGCATTTGCAAAGCTGTCATAGTCAACTGGCTTAGCAATATAATTGTTGCAGCCAATTTTATGACAGCGTTCTACTTCTCTTGGGTCATCGGTAGTGGTAATCATAATTACTGGAATAGGGCGAAGCTGTTCATCCTGCTTAATCCTTCTTAAAGCTTCAACTCCATCCACTTTAGGCATTCTTATGTCTAATAGCAGCAGATAGGGCTTACCTTTTTGGAAGCTCTGGAATTCGTGGGTGCCGTAAAAAAAATTCAGTAGCTCCTCTCCATCCTTGAAATGGATTATCTCGTTAGTAATCCCGGAACGCTTCAAATTTTTCTTGATTAGTGCTGCATGCCCATCATCATCTTCAGCGATCAGTATACAAACTTCACTTTTCACAGTTAGACCCTCTCCTTATCCAGTGGGCTAGCCGGAAGGGACACATAAAATTTGCTGCCTATCTTAGGCTCTGATTCCACCCATATAGTACCACCCTGTCTACCCACCAATTTTTTTGCTATTGTAAGTCCTAATCCCTCTCCCTGAGTGGAATTATCAGCTAGACGATGGAACAACTCAAAGATTTTTCCCTGGTACTCCTTCGGAATGCCGATCCCATTATCTTCTACACAGTAAACTGAGTGCTGGTCTTTTTTATAGCCACTAATCTTTATTACTCCAGAGGCGTCTGGTTTCAGATATTTTAGGGCGTTGTCCAATAGATTGGCAAAGACTTGATTAACTTGTCCCCAATCTCCTTTACAGAAGGGAAGGCTTTCTTTGACAATAGTTATATCCCCATCTTTTAGCCTAATTTTAAATTCGGCTATTACATCATCCATCAGAGAGTTCATATCCAAGTCTCTAATTTCTACTGTAGCCCTTCCTAGTCGGGATACTCTAAGCAAGCCTCTTAATAGATTATCCATCTTGGCAGTACTATTTAAAATGTAGTATAAGGCCTCATCCACATCTTCCTCTAACAGCTTCATTATTTGCTCTCGATCTTCAATTTCTTTTAAATCTTGAAAGCTTAAGTACAATTCCTTACTAAAGCCTTGGATGTTGACTAAAGGAGAGCGCAGGTCGTGGGATGCCACGTAAACTATCTCCTCCAGCTCATCATTTTTGTTTTTTAGCTCTATGTTCAGCCGTTTCAGCTCCTGCTCATTCTCTTTGACCAGGGAAATGTCTCTGCCGATAAAATATATCAGATTCTTCTCTGGCAATGCCATCCCCTTCCAGTGATACCATTTGTAGCTGTCTTTCTTACACCTTACCCTCAGCTCCATATCAGCAACCAGACCACCTAGTAGCAGCTCCTCTAGCTTCTGCTGGTGCTTCTGATAATCATGAGGATGCACTATACTGACAAGCTGCATCCTCTCTAGCTCTTCCACAGTATAGCTTAAGTTGTATTCCCAGGCTAGGTTGGCCCTTTTAAAGTATCCTTCATAGTCAATGACACATAGTAGATCGGGTGAAAGGGTAAAAAGTTGCTCTATTTCGTTTTGATATATCAGCTCTTTTTTAGAGGCAAAAACAACGATTGCTCCATAAACCTGTTGATTGTCGTCATAGAAGGGAGAAATAGATGCCTTCATGACTTTAATTTGGCCTGTTTTGGTTTTTACCTTTAACAGGTCATTAGCAAGGCATACATTGTCCTTAATAGCTTTATCTATCGGGCAAGCTGTGCTGCATAGACCAGCGTCTCCTCCAAAGACCTCCTCACAGCTCTTGTCTAGGACCTGGCTTAGAGTTTGACCTGTCAGCAGCTCAGCCGCCGGATTCATGTACATTATCGCTCTGTTCCGCCCTCGAACATAAACCGGCTCACTCATGTTGTCTAATACTGCCTTGTAAATTTTATTAAAATCCATAGCACCAGCTCCTTTATTTAAATCCGACCTAGGGAGAGCTGAAAATCCAATGCCATCACCTTAGCTTCTCGACTACCAAAGGCGCCTATTAGGGCGATTTTGTCAGCCTTTAGGTGCTTTTCTAAAAGCAGCTCTGTGATATAGCTTTTGCTCACATCACTGGTTGCTATCTGCTCCTTAACCACCTCTATAACGTCTATATCTAGCGCTGCTATAAGCTCAAGGTTTTGGCCAATAGTTCTGGGAGATTTGCGGATTTGGTTGATAACCTCTTCCTCCAATTGTCTGGCAAAGTGTTGAGCCCGCAAACCTCCTTTTTGTGCCACAAAGGATTTCTTTTTTATAGGCAGCCCTGGAGCGAATAAAAACTTCCTAAAATAATCAAAGGAAAGATCTTCGTCGGTCAGCCTTTCAGCTAATAGCTGCTCCACCTCTTCTTGGGCAATATGGTGGGACAGGTAGCTCCAAGCAGCTGGCTCCTGGGTTAATAGTGTAATAGCCCTTTCCCGATCTGGATACTTTAAATATTGCACCAGCAGAGGCAGGCTTTCTTTTGGATAGTATTTGATGAATTGGGGAAATTGCTGGATTACCTCCATAATCACGGCTTCAGGATAGCCCTCTAGTTCAGGTAGCTCCTTGGTATTAGGTAGGGTTAGAGTTATACCGGTGAGCTTGTCCAGCGCTTTTAATGGCACCATATCCTTGATAGGATTGCGCCATAACCCTAGAGCCTTGAGGTGAATTAAGCCTGCTAGCACATCTATGTCAGCTACGCGATTGCTGTCTAGATGGAGTCTTTCTAGCCCTTCCATGTTTTTTAGGGGTGTTATATCAGCTATTTTATTGTTTTGTAGATAGAGCTCTCTCAGGCTAGTTAAATTGGCCAAGGGACTAATGTCACTCAGCTGATTGCTCCACAGGGAAAGCTCCTCTAAATTGGCTAGGTGAGCCAAAGGTGTTACGTCCTCCACCATATTATTTTTAAGACTAAGCTTAACAAGACTATTCAAGGGAATGATTGCCTTTAGATCTTGGATTTTGTTGTAGTCCAGCACTAGCTCCCGCAAGCCCTGGGCACCAGCCAATGGACTTAGCACCTCCAGCCTGTTGCGAGCTAAAGAAAGCCTGCTTAGCTGGCCTAGCTGTTCTACAAAAGTCAGATCAATTAGCTTATTGCTATCTAGCTCCAAGCTCTGCAGGTTTGTCAGCTTGCCCAGCGGCGTAGCATCTCCTAGGCCGTTTCCCGTGAGGTTGAGCTCCTTCAGCTCGCTCAGTCTTATAAGAGGCGTCAGATCCTTCACATTGTTCCATTTTAGGTTTA
>CAYVRD010000149.1:2006-3629 GCA_964454195.1 uncultured Clostridia bacterium | reverse complement strand
ATTTGGTCAAGCAATCGAGGGCTTAGAAGTGGTGGACGATATCCGTGAAGGGGATAAAATGACTAAGGTAACTGTGGTGGAAGAATAAAGAAAAAATATTCTAGCAAGCAGGAAAAATCAGCTGTAGGTAGAAGTAAGAAAAAACAAATAAAAAACCCTCGTTTAGGTGCCTCGTTGGAGAGGTTAAAAGGGAAGTCGGAAAACGACACGGTCCCGCCACTGTAGTACGGTTAGTCTGGGTCACAGGCCACTGGAGCTAGCTCTGGGAAGGCGACCACAGATGATGAACCGGGAGTCAGGAAACCTGCCTATACTGAGCTAATTGTCCTTGGGATAAAGGATGGTTGGAGAGCGATGGCAAAGTTCTCAGTCTTTTTTAGGCTGGGGACTTTTTTATATTTATATTTTTTATAAAAATTAAAAAGGAGGAAGAGAGTATGAGTCAAAAATTAGCAATGGGGGAAGAGAAGCTACCCCGGACGAAACTTTGGAGCACTGGCACAATGGTAAAAATGGCAATGTTTATCGCTATCAGTGGGGTAGGAGCCATGATAAAGATACCTAGCCCTACTGGCACTGTGGCTCTGGATTCAGCAGCTGCCTACTATGCTGCATTGGCACTTGGCTACAAGCAAGCGGCGATTATTGCCATCTTTGGACACCTGTTTAGCGGTTTGACAGTGGGCTTTACCTTGACCCTGCCCCTACATCTTCTCATTGCAGCGCAAATGGCCTTTTACGTAATGGCTTTTCGCTGGTTAAGTAAGCAGGTAAATTTGGTGGTAGGTGTAGTGGGAGCTACCCTGCTCAATGGTATATTGGCACCAGCTATTTTTATACCCCTATTTGGCACAGGCTTTTTCTTTGCCATGGTTATTCCTCTATTGGTGGCCAGCTTTATCAATATTTTATTGGCAGCCATAATACATCTTAAGCTGGCCAATAGAGCCCAGAGCTAGCTATGAAAAATTACAGCATACGGGATTTATCTATAATTCCCATTTCCAATCAGGAGAGCCTGGTTATTGCCTGTGATTCCATCGGGGGTATTGGGCCTAAGGAGCTAGACTCGGTTCAAATATCAGCCTATGTGGTGGGGAGATTTTTAGCTAGGGTGCCTTTGTTGGAGCTGATTTCCATCGGAGCTAAACCAATTTCAGTAGTGGATACCTTGGCGGTAGAATGGCTACCCACAGGAGAAGAGATCTGTCGAGGAATCAAGGATGAATTGGCAGCGGCAGGTTTGGGAGAAACTATAGCTGTTAACGGTAGTACAGAAGAGAATATTATTACCCGGCAAACGGGAGCAGGTATAACAGTGGTTGGCCTCATAGCCAATGATGACCTTCATGGTAAAGCCATATTACCTGGCGATTTAGTACTAGCCTTTGGCATGCCCAAGGTAGGAGCAGAGGTTTGGCTAAATGATCCAGAGATGGTCCAGCTAACCACTGCTAAGACCCTAGTCAGCAATCCCTTAGTTAAGGCAATTGTGCCGGTAGGCTCTAAAGGAATTAGGTATGAGCTTGGAGAAGTATTAAAAGGTAATCTAAACCAGACTGGGTTAAAGGTTGAACTAAATCAGTCTTTGAAGCTGGACTTAAATAAGTCGGCAGGCCCGGC
>CAYVRD010000149.1:0-1906 GCA_964454195.1 uncultured Clostridia bacterium | reverse complement strand
GGCATGACCAAATATACTGGAGCAGTAAAGGTCTTATTTGGCTGTGTGCCTGGCCTGGAAAAAGCCGAATATCACCTGCGAATGCCAAATCTCACTGATTTTTCCCATATGCTGATTGATTTGGCGCTAGTTACTAAGCCTACACTAAACATAATGGATGCCATTATAGGTATGGAGGGAGCAGGCCCTTCTGGTGGGACTCCTAAAGAGGTAGGGGTGCTGTTGGCTAGTACCAATCCCTTTGCCTTAGACGTGGTGGCCGCAACCATGATTGGGATGGATGGGTTGTCGGTGCCTACTATTAAGGGTGCCCAGGAACGGGATTTGCCCTGGAGCTTAGAGCAGATAGAAGTGATTGGAGATGCTTTTTCCCAGGGAGTCAAGCCATTGGTGCAGTTTGACGTACCGCCAATTCATCATCATGTGCGGTTTCCCTTTCCCAAAAGCGTCAATAGATTTTTAGAGCGATATCTGCGTCCAAAGCCTGTCTTTGCTCAAGATATTTGTGTAAAATGTGGAGACTGCGTCAACCTCTGTCCGCCTAAAGCCCTGACTATGGGTCCAGATATTCCTAGCCTAGATGTGGGAAACTGTATTCGCTGTTTCTGTTGTCAGGAGCTTTGTCCTAAAAAAGCAGTTCATATCAAACGGCCCTGGCTGACAAAAAAGCTATTTAAATAAAAATTACACTCCTGGTTGGTAGAAAACTAGCTGCCAACTGGAGTGTTTTTTTGTTAGGAGCCTATTAGGAATGCTTGCTACCCTGCTTCATAGCTTGCTCTCGCAGCTTGTACTGGGGCTCTTCCTGCTCGATGTAGTTGACTCGAGCCTTAAGACCATTGCAGATATCCTCCAGCTGGCTGCTGTACTGATAAAACTGCTGCTGAGCCATTTGGTCTTGGGTATCCATGGCAAAGGTATCTAACTGGGCCTTGATTCCTTCCAAGCCTGCTAAAGCCTGATGCATCTTCTGTCCTACAGTCATTTTAAATCCTCCTTAAATATTTTATTTTGCAGCGTAAATGCTAGCATGGATAGTTTGTGTAAAAGTAAAAAAAATATATAGTGAAAAACTTACTAATCTGAGCTAAGCTAGGAATATAGACAGTAGAAATTTTTTCTAAAAACAATTTCAAGAGGTGGAAACAGTGCTACTGAGAATTTTAGATAAATTATTTAGCAAAAAGCCAGAGGAGAAGGGGAGAGAGGAGCAGTCAGATCAAAATAAAAAGGGGAGTGGAGCTCCCCCTACTACCTTTACTCATAAATGTAGCAATTGTGGTCAATGCAAAAAGTAAATGGGCTAAACCTGGATTTCACGCCATCGTCCTTTTAGAAAGCGCCAGCTAGCCAGACAAGCCACGATGAACCATTGGAATACAGTAATGTACCATATTTCTCTGACTCCCCAATCCCAATGATGAATAGCTAAGTAAAATAAGGGCAGGCGAATACACCAGTTGCCAATAAAGGTGATGATAAAGGGCCACTTGGTGTCCCCGGCCCCCCGCAGCACACCTAAAAAAACCATATAAATAGCTATAGTAGGCTGCTCAAAGGCGGCAATAGTAACTGCCATGGCAGCTATTTGCAGTACATCCGGATCGGTGGTAAATAGCTTGGCCAGGGTCATGCTGCCAAAGTAAAACAGAATGGACATGATGGTCATGCTGAAGAGAGCAATTAAAGCAGCGCGCCAGCCAACCTGAACTGCCTGCTTGATTTTTTTTGCACCTAGACTGCGACCTACTAAGGAGCTGGCAGCTATAGCTAAGCCGTAGCCAGGCATAAAGGATAGGGACTCAACAGTCACAGCTACCTGGTGAGCTGCGTAGGCTACCGCACCTAAGGAGCTGATAAGATAGATGCTGACAATATTGCTGCTGGAGCGCATCAGCTCCTCGCC
>CAYVRD010000148.1:0-3781 GCA_964454195.1 uncultured Clostridia bacterium | reverse complement strand
AATCCTCAATAAATGGAGGTAATCTGCCGTGAAAAAGATTGCAGTGCTAACTAGTGGTGGAGATGCACCGGGAATGAATGCAGCTATTAGAGCAGTTGTGAGAACAGGTATGTATTATGACATGAATATTTATGGAGTATACAGGGGATACGCGGGCTTAATAGCTGGTGAGTTTATGGAATTAAATAGAGGTTCGGTAGCTGATATTATTCACCGGGGTGGCACAATCCTGCGCACTGCACGTTGTGAAGAGTTTAGGACTGCTGAAGGACAGAAAAAAGCTGCTGCTAAGCTACAGGAAAAGGGCATAGAGGGATTAGTTGTGATAGGAGGAGATGGATCTTTTAGAGGAGCTCAAAAGCTATCTGAGCTAGGAATAAAAACTATTGGAGTTCCAGGCACTATTGACAACGATATACCTTGTACCGATTTTACTATCGGCTACGATACCTCAATAAATAACGTGGTTGATGCAATAAACAAAATTAGAGATACGGCTACCTCCCATGAACGAACCTTTATTCTAGAAGTAATGGGTCGCAACACTGGTGACATTGCCTTAGCTGCTGGTCTGGCAGGAGGGGCGGAATCTATCCTGCTACCGGAGCAAGCATATAACTTGGATGAGGTTATTTTACGACTCAAACGGGGCCAGGCAAGAGGAAAGCTTCACAGTATTATCATTGTGGCAGAAGGTGTTGGTAGTGCTTTCCAAGTTGCTAACGATATTAAAGAGCAAACTGGTATGGAGACTAGAGTCACTGTGTTAGGCCATTTACAAAGAGGCGGCACACCAACAGCTATGGACAGAATATTGGCTAGCCGCATGGGAGCAGAGGCAGTGGAGCTTTTACGAAGAGGAGAAAGCGGCAAAATGGTTGGTGTCAAATGCAATAAGCCTGTGGCTGTTGACATAGACTACGCATTGAGCCAAAGTCATCAAATAGACATGGATATATATCATTTAGCAGCCATACTATCTATTTAATTAGTTAATGACTACAAAAAAAGCTCACCTAAAGGGTGGGCTTTTTGAATAGTATATATCCTACTTTTGATTAACTTTTTTTAGCCTTAAATAACAATCTATGGTAAAATATAATAGTTAGAAAAAAACTATAGTTAGGAGCAAGACCATGGGCAGTAAAGGAAGAGTAATAATTTTTATAACTCTAATACTGGCATTATTTATTATACTTGCCAAACCAATGTTAGATTCGAATAATCATCAGACAGAAGCTAACCCATATCAGCTTTATACTAGTGCGCTACAAGAGGGCAGGCCAATTTTCATGGATTTTTATAGTCCCCGTTGACCTGCTTGTATAAGAATGGAGCCCGTGATTATGGCTCTAAAGGAAAAATATAAGGACCAGGTAGTATTTATTACTGTGGATACATCAAACAGAGAAGCTAGCACAGAGCTGCTGCGTACATTCTCAGTGCTTTATTTGCCTACCTACTATTTTATAAATAGTGCTGGTCAGGTGGTGGGAGAAGAAGTAGGAGCGAAGGCAGAAGAATTTCTAGTAAAAAAGATTCAGGAGCTATTGCTTAATTAATAAACACTAGCTTAGGGAGGGAAGAAATAGTGATTAAAATTATAACAGATTCTGCATGCGACTTGCCAAGAGATATTATAAATAAATACGGTATTGATGTAATACCAATGTCTATTAGCTTCGGCGAAGAATTGTATTTAGATGGAGTTGATTTAACAGCGGATCAGTTCTATTCAAAGCTTGAGAAGAGTGACTCGTTGCCAAAGACAGCGCAGCCTACAATAGCTGCCTTTACTCAAGCCTTAGAGTCAGCCCTAGCTACATATGAGGATGCTTTAGTTATTACCTTATCCTCAGGTCTCAGTGGAACATATCAAAGTGCTTGCTTAGCAAAACAAAACTTTTCTCAGGAGGAACAGCAGAAGATCACAGTTTTTGATTCCTTGAGAGCATCTCTAGGTCAAGGGCTTTTAGTATTTGAGGCAGCAAAAATGGCTAGTACAGGAGCAGGTAGGGAGGAAGTTGCTAACTATCTTAATCATCTACGACCTAGACTAGCGTCAGAATTTACACTGAATACGCTTGACTATCTTATTAAAGGAGGCAGGCTAAGCAAAATTCAAGGAACTATTGGTAGTATGCTTGATATTAAGCCAATCCTTTCTTTTAATGAGGAGGGAAGGATTGTACATAGAGAGAGAATTAGAGGTAGAAAAAAATCTATCAAAAGGCTGGTAGAGATATTGGGAACTGAAGGAAACTGCCTTGACCAACAGACAGTAGCTATTAGTCACTCCAGATGTGTAGAAGAGGCTAAATGGCTAGCAGATACTATCCAAGAACAATTTAGTATTCCAGAAGTCATCATTGGTGAGATGACAGCAACAATTGGTACCCACACAGGCCCCGGCTGCCTTTCGGTTAGTTTTAAAAAGTAGATGAAATATTGAAAAGGAGCTAGTATACATAACAGTATACTAGCTCCTTTTCAATTATTTATTTAGCTTTTAACACTATTTTTTCATAGCCTCCAGCAGCCTTTCACCAAACTCCTTACCAAACTGAAAACACTTTACTAGCTCATCCTCTGTTGGAGTAAACTTGATAGCAAGAGGCTCCTGCACTATCTCAAACTTTGAGCCTTCTAAATGTTCTTTTAACAAGCGGGGAGACTCCCCTGTCCAACCGTAAGAGCCAAAGGTTGCAGCAATTTTTCCACTGTAGCGTAGACAGCGGATTTCTTCAAGAATAGGTGCACTTGTTGGCAAATATCGATTGTTGATAGTCGGGGAACCTACTAAAATACCTTTTGCTTTAAAGACTTCTGCAGCAATATCATTTTTGTCTGACTTTGACATATGGTACAACTTATAATCTACTCCAGCCGACTCTAAGCCACGAGCTATTTCTTTAGCCATTAGCTCGGTGTTATCCCACATGGTGTCATACAAAATCACTGCTCTAGGCTCGGCGTAATCTGATGCCCACTCATAATATTTCTCGACTATTTGCATAGGATTATCTCGCCAGATTACACCATGGCTAGGAGCAATCATTTTTAAAGGCAAGTTAAAACTCTTTATTTCATCTATCTTTTTAATTACTAGCTTACTAAAAGGGGTTAAAATATTAGCATAGTATTTTAACGCTTCTTGATAAACCTCACACTCATCAGCCTCATCATTAAAAATAGGACCTGAAGCATAATGCTGGCCAAAAGCATCATTAGAGAAGAGGATAGCCTCTCCCGTCAGATAAGTCATCATATTATCAGGCCAATGTAGCATGCTGGCTTCAATAAAGATTACCTCGTTTTTCCCTAGACTAAGCTTGTCTCCAGTTTTGACCACGTGGAAATTCCAGTCTTGGTGATATTGTTTATAAACATGCTCTTTACCCTTAGCAGAAACAACAAAAGTGGCATTGGGGATTTCCTTCATCAGTAGGGCGAAACCACCAGAATGATCGGTTTCCGCATGGTTGCAGATTACATACTCAATTTTATTAAGATCTACTACCTTCTTTAATTGTTCCAACCACTCCTCGGCAAAAGGACCCCATACCGCGTCTACTAAAGCAATTTTTTCATCCATGATCAGATATGAGTTATAAGTGGAGCCCCGATGGGTAGATAGGCCATAGCCATGGAAATGCTTTAATTGCCAATCAGTGTAACCAACCCAAAAAACATTATCACGCAATTTTTTCATATTTTTAATACCTCCTATATCTTCTTGTTTAATTTTATACTAAAAGAGCAGTTATATCAATAATTATTA
>CAYVRD010000147.1:0-3854 GCA_964454195.1 uncultured Clostridia bacterium | reverse complement strand
CATTATATTCAAGAGGTTCCAATTGGAAGGCTAGCTCAGATTCGCAACGACCAACAGCTAAGTCCACTACTGATAGAGACTCCCTTTTTAGCATCCTATTACTATAGTTTTAATATTCACAAACCGCCATTAGATAATGTAAAGATAAGGCAGGCTTTAAACTTTGCAGTGGATCGGGAGCTTATAATAGAGCACTTGTGGGAGAATTTAGGCACCCCTTTAGGTGGAGTAGTTCCCCAAGGCTTTGCTAATTACCCTTATCCTAAGAACGCTTATACCTTTAATTTGCCTATGGCCAAAAAGCTTTTAGAGGACGCAGGCTATCCATTAGGGTTTGGGCTTCCAGATTTAGTATTAACCTACAACGACACCCCAGGACATAGAGCTATTGCCAAGGCTGTTCAACAGCAGTTAGCACAAGTAGGGGTAAGGGTTGTTTTAGAAGAGGTTAGCTGGGAACAGTTAATAAAAAACATGCAGAACTTGCAAGGTGACATTTTCCGCTTAGGCTGGATTGCAGATTATCCTGACGTGGATAGCTTCCTATACAATCAATTTTCTACTCAAGCCATAGGAAAGGGAAACTATCTTAGATACTCCAATAGCCTAGTAGATGAGCTTTTAACCCAAGCTAGAAGAGAGTTAAACCTCCAAAAGAGAAATGAATTGTACGCTTTGGCTGAATCCTACTTAATAGCCGATGCACCTATGCTGTGGTTATTTGGGTATGATAAGGCGGTTATGCGAGGTGACTACGTTAAAGGCTTGCATGTAAATCAACTGGGTGTAGTTAACTTAGAATTGGTTTGGCTTGAAGGGCCAAATTAGTAAAGTAAAAAGGCAGCTCATATAAAATACCTAAATTATTGTTACAACAACAATAATTTAGGTATTTTTATTTTATCAATTATCACATACTATTATAAAAAGGTAGGTGAGATAAAAAGAATGGTTGACTTTAAATATCACGTAACTTCATTAGTTACGATTTTTCTAGCTCTGGGCATAGGCATTTTAATAGGCAGTACCATGATTGGCGGCGATATGATAATGGAACAACAAAAGACATTGATTGATCAGATAGAAAAAGATTTTCACACCTTAAGAGAGCAAAATAGGCTAGCTCAGGAAGAGCTAATGCTAGCTCAGTCAAGTACAGACATGTTTCGCACTTATGCCTATCAAATTCTTCCCCAGGTTATTCGGGGAAAGCTAACTGGGAAAAAAATTGCGATAATTTCAGACATCAACGAAAATTTACCTGAAGGATTACTGGAAAATTTACAGCTAGCTGGGGCCAGCTTGCCATTTGTTGTTCAGCTGGCAGATGAAAAGCATCTAAAGCTGATTTGTAGCACTATTAAAGAGCTGGAGCAATTTGATGGCGCGGTAATTTTAGGCCAGGATCATAATAGCTATCTAACTAATTCCCTAAAAGAAAATAATCAGGAGATAATTATAGTAGTTGTAGAAACTACCAGTGGAAGCTCCTATCGAAAAGATATTGATCACACTAATATTTGGGCTACAATAGATAATGTAGATACCATTATTGGACAGACTGCTCTTGTATTAGCCTTTATTGGAGAGTCGGGTCACTTTGGAATCAAAGAATCAGCTCAGCAGCTTTTACCTAGGATAAATCAGCCTTGACAGCATGAAACATAGTATATATAATAAATAAGCATACTTTTTAGCGAGAGTGCTGGAATAGGCAGACAGGCACGTTTGAGGGGCGTGTGCAGCAATGCGTGCGGGTTCAAGTCCCGCCTCTCGCACCATAAACAACGACAAAGTTAAGTAAATAAAGCCTTTGCGGTTTTAGCAGAAGCAATTCAATGCTAATAACACGCAAAGGCTTTTTGTGTTATGCGTGTATGCCATGCGTATGAAGTAAGAATGTTATACAGCTATCTTTAGTCAAATAAGCCCTCTACAGGACTAAATTTTTTATGCATTTGTTGCAAATCAGAACCCCAAAGATTTACATAATGACGTACCATATCTAAAGACGACTAGAAACCACAGACACCCCAAAGACATAACTATATATAATTAAACGTAATATTCTTTCATGGAAGGCAGCTCCAACAACGCCAGCTTGCCATAATGCCCTGCTCCGCAATCTATGCAAATTTTGTCTCCTAAGTGC
Organism: uncultured Clostridia bacterium; assembly: GCA_964454195.1. Classification (GTDB taxonomy): domain Bacteria; phylum Bacillota; class Desulfitisporia; order Desulfitisporales; family JAWSUQ01; genus CAYVRD01. The sequence goes on along the minus strand of CAYVRD010000147.1, from coordinate 1,702 downwards.
TCTATTTTTCCACTAGTTGTAGGTGTATGGCCAAAGATCACTATCTTCTCTAAATTTGTTGGCCTAGCGATAAAACTATCTCGAGCCCAAAGAAGCACATCTGGATCGCACTGTGAGGGATGTTTCCCTATTTCTATTCCCCCATGAACAAAGATGTAGTCCTCAGTTTCAAACCATAAGGGCATTTCTTTAATAAAGTTCAATAGCTGCTGCTGCTCTTCTAAAGGGAGCTTAGGAAAATCAAAGAACATCTCAGTGCCGCCATTATTAAAGAACCATTTTTTCATAGAGCTGTCATTCCAATGTTTCTGGAAGATATCCTCATGGTTCCCTTTGATTACCAAGACATCGGCATGTTGATCATTAACCAAGCTGTAAGCGTACTTAATCATATCGATAGATTCTAACCCTCGATCTATCAGGTCTCCCAAAATAATCAAAGTATCATTACTTTTAGAATATGAAGCCTTATTGAGCAACTCTTTAAACATGGTACAGTTGCCGTGGACGTCTGAGCAAACCAGTATTCTTTTAGAATTCATTTTTTAAGGCCCCCCCTTATTTATCTAAATGATTAATTCCAGACTTTTACTTATTATACAAATAAGTCACCTTCACAATAATGAAAAAGCGACTAGCTTTAGGTAAGAAAGTTTAAATAATCACCGAAAATTACTTTTTTGGAATAGCGGTGTCATCTGCTTATTAGTATCTAAGTTAATTATAAGGTCATATAAAAAAATTGGCAAACAATTACAAAAAAATAAAAGAGAAGCTAGAGCTTCTCAACTAATACGGCCTTGAGTTATTTATTATTTCTTTAGCTATTACATAGTCAGATGTAACCCGTTTAATGAAATTGTTGCTTGTTGTCTTAAATACATTTGAACTAAACACAGTTAATGCTGCAAGTCCTCCTAGCTTAATTAATTCTCTTGCATTACGAGCTATCATTGAATGAACTTGTGGGTTAGTTAATAAAGATGTCATTTTTTTCGCCTCCTAATATTTATATTTCCATTTTTCTTATACCAACAAATGGATAAAGTGGCTGTTGGATATATAAAAAGGAGAGTATCTCTCCTTTTTAAAGACTTGTTCTTACTTTCTCGTTAACTAGTTGGATCCTGACTAATGCAATCTCACGCATTGCATCACTAACAGCTTTCTTAATAACTGATTTATCTGGATTTGTCATTACTTTGAGCAATTTATCTATGTTATCTAGACTTTTAACAATAACTGTAATTTTAGCAACAATATAATCTGGGTAATAATATGCTGCTTCGTTAAATTCACCTTGCTTATGAAGATATAATAACTGAATAGCTATACCTTTAGACAACTCATAATTGGTTGCTATACTTTTTGCTAACTCAACTTCCCTGGGACCAATACCTGGTGATGATGCAATCTCATCAGCATCATATAGAATTTGTTCTATTGCACTGTTAAATCTATCCATCTCGACCATTAGCTCTCGCATCTGTTTTTTTACATGGTCTGGCACTTCCTTCTTTTGTTCGACTTTGTTTGAAGTATCAATGGGCTTGCTTTGATTGTTTGTTGCACATCCGGTAAACAGTAAACTTAACATAACGATTAAGACCACAAACTTTCTCATATAAATTCCCCCTTTGGATTAAATTAGTTATCTTATACCATTATTTCTGATGGTCAAACTGAAGCCTAAAACAGTACA
>CAYVRD010000146.1:0-3874 GCA_964454195.1 uncultured Clostridia bacterium | reverse complement strand
GATCCTTATCTAGACGAAAAAGCGGGAGTTAAAGAGGGACATAAGCCAATTACTGACGCAGAGTTAGAAGAACTTCAGGAAAAGTACGTAGAAGCAGCTGTATTAGCCCAAGAGGCTGGATTTGATGGAATAGATTTAAAGTCTTGCCACCGCTATTTAATATCAGAGCTATTAGCAGGACATACTCGTGAAGGAAAATTTGGTGGCAGCTTTGAAAATCGAACCAGGTTTCTACTGGAAACAATGGAAAAAATTAAGGCTAATACCAGAGAAGGTTTTATCTTATCGGTCAGGGTAAATGGCTTTGATAGACACCCCTATCCGTATGGCTGGGGAGTTGATAAAGAGGATGCGGGCAAGGTTGACTTAACAGAACCTAAAAAATTAGTACAGCTGTTGTATGAAAAAGGAGTTTCGCTAGTAAGCATTTCTGCTGGAAACCCCTATTATATCTATCCTCAGGTTACCAGGCCCTTTGACAATCCTGTAATAGGGGCTAAAATGCCGGAGGAGCACCCACTTGAAAGCGCCAAACGACTTATTGATATGGCAGAAGAAATGCAACTGGCTTTCCCTGAAGTGCTAATAGTAGGGAGTGGCTACAGCTGGTTTAGACAGTTCTTAGGTAATGTGGCTGCGGCTCAATTAAACAAAGGAATAGTCAAATTAGTGGGAGTAGGCAGAGAAGCCTTTGCTTATCCTGACTTTGCCAAAGATATTGTCACGAAAGGTAGACTAGATGAAGCTAAGGTTTGTATTGCTTGTAGTAAGTGCACTCAGATTATGAGGGATGGGGGCAAAACTGGTTGTGTAATTCGGGATGGAGAAATCTACTTGCCTATATATAAGGAAGGTCGTGTAAATGACTAATGGTTACAATCAGGGATGTTGCCGAGAGAGCTGGTGTAGCTACTAGTACCGTATCAAGGGCTATTAGTGGCAAGAGTGTAGTTAATACTGAGACAAAGCAAAGAATTCTTTTAGCTATTCAAGAATTAAATTATCAGCCCAACGCCTTTGCTAAAGGGCTTAAAGAGGGAAAGTCTAACACAGTAGGCTTGATCGTTCCCAATATTAGAGATTTAGTCTTCCCTGGTGCGATCAAGGGGATTAGCGATTTACTTGAGGAGCATGGATATACACTAATACTTTGCAACACTGATGAAGATGTGGAATCGGAAAAAAAGCATGTTAATAATTTAAATAAGCGTTTAGTAGATGGATTTATCTTTTCAACAGCTACTGATCAGAGTAAGCATATATGGGAATTAAAAGAAAAAGGCTTTCCTATCGTCTTGCTTTTTAGACATCTAGGAGAGGGCATAGATTCGGTTATAGTAGACAACTACAAAGGCGGCTATGAGGCTACCAAATTTTTATTAAATCAAGGGCTAAAAAAAATTGCCATTATTATTGGTGACACCCGATTAGATTTGTATGTACAGCGGTTTAATGGCTATAAACAGGCTTTAGAAGAGGCGGGGATTCCATTAAACGAAGAATTAATTACTTCCTCTACCAAGAGTTGGGAAGGTAGCTATGAAGCTACAGTAAAGATGATAAAAAGAGGGATAAGACCAGATGCTATCTTTGCTACTAGTGATCCCAAGGCTCTAGGGGTTGTGCGAGCGTTAAAAGATCTTAATATTAGGGTGCCTCAAGACATCTCGGTAATAGGATTTGACAATCTGGAGGTTACTGAGATGATGGATCCACCTTTAACCACAGTGGCTCAGCCCTTCTATCAAGCAGGCTATCAAGCAGCTAAGAGGCTAGTTAAGCTAATGAATAAAAATATAGCTCTTGAGCCTGAGGTATTAAAGCTAGAGCCGGAACTACTGGTGCGAAAATCTGTTCAGTTAAAAAGCTAATCTACTACAACTATGCCAGGGGGTGATGGGTAAGTACAAGGGATTAGGTAGGATTCACATATGCATGCTGTTAACCACTATATTAAAAAAACCGGAGGGGATAAAATGTTTAAAAATAACAAAATGTTTATTTTTATATTAGCGTTGTTGCTAACAGCTACTCTTGCTATCGGATGTGGAGGTGGCTCTGATAAAAATAAGGGTGGCGGTGGAGAACAGGTAGATAAGACGTATGTAATAAAGTTTGCCCATGTGGTAAGACCCACTATTGCTAAAGGTCAAGCAGCTGACTATTTTGCAGAGCTACTTAAAGAAAGAACTAATGGAAGAATAGTTGTAGAGGTTTACCCAGATTCTCAGCTTGGCAATGACAGAGAAATTACAGAACAAATGCAAATAGGCACAATCCATATGAACGCACCATTTACAGGAGTATTGCCAGCATTTGTACCCCAGTTCCAGGTCTTTGACTTACCCTATCTTTTCCCTAATAGAGAAGTAGCTTTTGAGGTTATGCACGGTGAAGTTGGTGATATGCTAAATGTCCATCTAGAAAGAGCAGGATTAAGAGCTCTAGGTTATTGGGATGGTGGCTTTAAACATTTTACTAACTCAGTAAGACCTATCAGAACACCAGACGACATCAGTGGTTTAGCAATGAGAGCATCCCAAAGTCCACTGCTAATTTCCCAGTTTAGAGCATTAAATGCAGGTGGTATCTCCATCGCCTTTGCCGAGCTATACACAGCGCTACAAAACGGAACTGTTGATGGGCAGGAAAACACTTTAGACAATATTTACAGCAGAGGCTTTTATGAAGTGCAAGATTATTTAACTCTTAGTTATCATGGTTACTTAGGCTATGTTTTGCTAATTAGTGATGACTTCTACCAAAGCCTACCTGCTGACCTGCAGCAAATTTTAAGAGAAGTAGCTATGGAGGTTAGTGAATGGCAGTGGGAACAAGCAGCCCAAGACGAAGCTAAATACCTGGAGAACCTGCGAAACACTAATATCGAAATTATAGAATTAACCGATGAAGAAAAGCAAATGTTTATGGATGCTACCAGTAGCGTTTATGATGAATTTGAACAAAATGTTGAGGGAGCAAGAGAATTATTAGACGCTATTAGAGCCATCAGAGGATTCTAATATTAGTATACTTCCAATATGGGGAACGACCCTCAGGTCGTTCCCATTTCTAAAAAGGAGGAGAAAGCTTGAAAATATTTTGGAGAGTTTTAGATAGCCTAGAGGAATATCTGGCCGCTTCTCTGTTGATCTTCACATCATTGCTAGTTTTTGTTCAAGTTGTTTTACGCTACCTATTTAATTACTCCCTCCACTGGTCGGGGGAAACAGCAATTTACCTTATAATTTGGTTTATCTTTATTGGCAGCAGTATTGCAGTGCGAAAAAATGCTCATGTATCTGTAGATGCTGTGGTGGCCTACCTTCCACCTTTATTTAAAAAAGTTTTTGCAATTATAGCTATCTTATTATGTATATTATTCTGTGTAATTCTAATTAAAGCTGGTTGGGACATGGTCAGTATGGTTAGCAGAAGGGGAACTATTATTCCATCTATTGGAATACCTATGTACATTCCTTATCTGGCAATTCCTGTGGGATTTACCCTGATGCTGATTAGATTTTCTCAGCAACTATTTAGCCATGTTAAAAGCTTATGGGCTGAGGATTCTAACTTAAAGGAGGAAAAGTAATCATGACATTAATGCTCCTTTTTGTACTATTTTTAGTAGTAGGTGCGCCAATTGCTATTGCTACAGGACTAGCTACTACAATTGCGGTGTATCTCAGTGGAATGCCAGTTAAAATTGTAGCTCAAAATATGTTTTCGGGAATCGACTCCTTTACACTGATGGCAATCCCTTTCTTTATCTTTGCTGGCGACTTAATGCTGGTAGGGGGTAGCTCTAGAAGGCTTATTAATATGGCAAGAAAATGGGTTGGCTGGACTACGGGAGGACTCCCTATAGCAG
>CAYVRD010000145.1:0-4011 GCA_964454195.1 uncultured Clostridia bacterium | reverse complement strand
CACGAAACAATCCCTGTGAATTTAATAAAAATGCCGGCGTCATCTGAAAATACTCTCCATCCTTTAATAAATGAGCCTTACCCAAAAGACTTCTTTAACTTTGAAGTCAAATAAAATATTAGGCTAAGATTAGCTTTAAGGTTTCAAATACACAATAGACAGGACAAGTATCTGCCTGAGCTCCATCTAAAGAGTGATACATTACTGGAACCTCGGAGAAACATCGGCATGATTCGTCAAGAGCTATTAGCTCGGCTCCTTGCTTTTCAAAGAAATTAACTCTTTTAATAAAATTTTTGTCACCATTGTAGACCTCGTAAAAAATACCTGAGATGTCTGGATGAACCTGCTTTAGCTCTAAGCAGATATGCATATACAACACTGTGCCATAGCCCAGGTTCCTGTATTTGGGAAAAACCACAATATAATCTAAAAAGGCTATTTTTAGCTCAGTAAGATAATAAATAATTGAGCAACCTACGTTTTGGTCACCAAGCTTTAATATGTAAAAATAAATTTTACTAGGACTGATGGAGGATGGTTTTACTATATGCTTGATAATAGAATTAACCTGCTCTTTTGAGATGCCAAAGGATTCTTGACAATAGTACATGCATTCTTTAAAGTCAAAATCCATGGGAGACCTTACCTTAGAGAATACAAAGTTGCTCATAATAACCCACCTCCAAAAGAATCAAATATATAATCTTGAAAAATATGTATGTTTCTATTATAGAGGAATAAAGAAAAAATTGATATGAAAATAGTATTTTTGTTCATTTAGTAAAAGTCGTAAAGGAATTAATGAAAAAGGATAGAATATTAAGCAAAAATGAAACGGTTTTTAAATTGAGTGGGAGACATGCAGATGGATAAAAAATTAAGAGTAGCACAAATATCTGACCTTCACATTACTGGAGTAGACCAAGAAGCTATGAACGTAGATGTGAGAGAAAACTTTATAAGGGTACTTAGCTCCATAAAACAGGTGGGTGTAGACTACCTAATCCTAACTGGAGACTTATGCTTGTGGGAAGGTAGCACTCAGGTGTATCAATGGATAAAAGAGCAGCTAGATGAAACTAACCTGCCTTATTATATAGTTCCGGGAAATCACGATAATACACACCAACTTGCTAGTCAGTTTGGCTACCTAGACCTGCTAACTGATGGTGAACTATACTACTATATGCAATTAAAGGACTACCATTTTATTTTTATGGATAGCTCAAAGGGCTATATCAGTGAAACCCAATTAAATTGGTTAGACTTTCAGTTAAAAAAGCTAGACGATGATCGGGCAATTATATTTACCCACCACCCGCCAATGCTGGCGGAGGTCAGCTATATGGACAATAATTTTCCGCTGAAAAACTATCAGGAATTATTAAAGGTCCTTCAGGATTCAAAGAAAAAGATAGATTTTTTCTGCGGTCACTACCATGTGGAGAAGACAATAATAGAGCATAACCTTCATGTTTTTATTTGTCCCTCAACCTACTTTCAAATGGATCATCAGTCACAAGAGTTTCAAATAGACCACCAGCATATAGGCTGGCGGAAAATCAATATTCTAGAGGGAAAGACCATAACAAACATACAGCTAGTTAAGTAAGTCAATGCCATCTGACAAACAGATGGTGTTTTTTTATAAATTTTGCTAAATTGTGCAACCTTTTTGAGAAAAGTGGTGTATAGTCTAAGGTAGAGAGTATTCCCACATCAAAGGAGCGAATAGGGTGGATATCGGAGTAAGTCTCATTAGACGCTGCAAACAAAGAGATGAAGATGCCTTAAACCAGCTTTTTTCTAGGTATGAAGGGTATCTCTATAAAATATGCTATAGCTTTACTCATAATCAGGAGGATGCCCTTGATGTAATGCAGGAGGTTTATGTTAAGATATTTCGCTCAATTGATAGCTTCAATGAAGAGCTACCCCTTCTTCCTTGGATGAAAAATATTGTAATATAAGATATCTAGATGAAGAGGTGATCTTATGTCAAAAAAAGTAGCAATATTGATTGAAGAGCTGTATAACGAGCAAGAGTTCTGGTATCCTTATTACCGATTTATTGAAGCGGGCCATGAAGTTACTGTAGTGGGAAGTGGTAAAGCTATATATCATAGCAAGGTAGGCCTTGCGGCAAAAGAAGATAAGGATGCTGCTGATGTTGACCCTAATCAATTCGATGCGGTGATTATTCCAGGTGGATTTGCCCCTGACTTCATGCGACGCAACAGCGCAATGGTAAATCTGGTTAAGACAGTATTTGAAAAGGGAGGTATCGTAGCTGCTATTTGTCATGCAGGATGGATGCTATCTTCCGCTGGTGTACTTAAAGGGAAAAAAGCCACCTGCTATTTTGCAATTAAAGACGATGTGGTAAACGCTGGTGCCCAATATATTGATCAAGAGGTTGTTGTTGATGGCAATTTAGTTACCTCTAGAATACCAAACGATTTGCCGATTTTTTGCAAGACAATTTTAGCAAAGCTTGAAGTATAGGAGGGATAAAATGTCTTTCTTAGAGCTGGCCAAGCGGAGATATTCGACTAGGAAGTATTCGGAGCAATCAGTAGAGAGAGAAAAGATTTTGCAGGTATTAGAAGCGGCACGAATAGCACCTTCAGCTGTTAACTTTCAACCATGGCAATTTATAGTAATTCAAGAGGAAGAGCTACGCAAGCAAATTGCAGCTACCTACGGCAGAGACTGGATTCTTCAGGCCCCTGTAATTATTGTCATATGTGGTGATCACCAAACGGCATGGCGGAGAGCAGACGGGAAGGATCACTGTGACATTGATGTGGCCATAGCTATTGATCATATGACCCTAGCTGCAGCTGATATAGGCTTAGGAACATGCTGGGTTTGCGCCTTCAACTCTATGCAATGTAGCAAGCTATTAGGTTTACCCGCTAATTTAGAAGCTGTAGCATTACTTCCATTAGGCTATCCAGCGGATCAAGTAGATATAAATAGACATGATTTAAAAAGAAAAAAGCTTGAGGAAATAGTGCACTGGGATAAATATGCAAAGTAATTGCTTTGTAAACTGCTAGTAGACTAAAGGAGTGATGAGATTGAGCAATGATTGTATGGAACAAATTAAATCAATTGATTCGACCCAGTTAAATCAGCTGATAAATCATAAACAACCCCCTTTTCTTCTGGATGTAAGACAGCCAGAAGAATACGAAATTAAGCACATCCCTGGCTCGGTGCTCATACCTTTAGGACAGCTGGAATTTAAGTACGAAAACCTGCCAAAGGACCAGCCTATAGTAGTTTACTGCAGATCTGGGGCCAGGAGCAATATCGGAGCAAACATACTTTGCAATTTAGGATTTGACAACTTGATTAATCTAAGGCATGGAATTTTAGAGTGGAGCTATGAAACTGTAACAGGTAAGCCTCAAAAGGTACTAACATCGGAGCAAGTAAGCTCAGCAATAGATGTATTGATAATTGCTTTAAAGAATGAGATATTTGGCAAGCTATTTTATGGAAACGAATATGAGTCTACAGAAAATGAAATGGTAAAGTCAGTTCTATTTTATCTTGCAGACATGGAAGAACAGCACATCGGAAGGATATATAAAGAATATCAGCACCTATGTGATAAACATAAATTAATACCAAAAGATCTTGATATTATTCAAAGAGAAGCAGCCCCTTTGGATCCCATGTGGAAGGAAGAGGTATTTGCTACTAGTGACATCATCTCAATTGTTGAGCAGGCAGTTCAATGGGAATATAAGGCCTATGATTACTATAAGCTCTCGGCTGAAAGGATTGAAGAAGAGTCTATAAAAAGTATGCTGTATGATTTAGCCTTTGAAGAAAGAGCCCATGCATCAACCTTGATGAATCTGCTTGGCCGTTTGGCCAAAGCTTAAATATTTAAACTCTAGGACAATTAGTTCTAGAGTTTTTTTATAAATATATTTATATATAAACCTGAATTATTCATGTAGCTGTATTTTTAATCCCACATCTACAAGATAT
>CAYVRD010000144.1:0-4026 GCA_964454195.1 uncultured Clostridia bacterium | reverse complement strand
CTAAGATACCTATTAGAAGACGTACCTGAGTTGTCCAAGAAAGCTTCTGAAATTCTAGAAACCAATGAAATATTTATACCCAATGAAGTCTTCGCTGAAATTGTATATGTATTAGAAAAAGTTTATGAAGTAGACAGAGAAGAAATAAGTTCTACGCTTACGGAGTTAATTAATACTCAAAATATTAATGTAGCAGATAAAATACTGCTGAATAAGGCCTTAGAGCTTTACTCAGCAACAAAGTTTGATTTTATTGACACTATTTTGTACTCCTATAATAAATATAAGAATTATAAAATTTTTACTTTCGATAAAAAGTTGAGCAAGCTATTAAATTAGGAAATCTCAATACAAGAAACTGCCCCGAATGAAATATAAATAGGGTTCTAGCTGCTATTTGCCAAAACCCTATAAAATAAAGATTGTATGGATTTTCTGTTATCAATTAAGTTACCTTCAATTTATTTGATAAGGTTATGCTTATAGGACGACACCCGTCCCCGGCACCAGAAACTAATAATAAAACCAAGAGCTTAGGACTCTTGGTTTTTTTGCTATATATATAAGAGTTTTAGGGGGTATTTAATGTTGTATAAAAAAGGAAAACTAATAAAAGTGTCGAATGGAGTCTATCAATATAAATTTTTTAGGACGTCCCAGATCCTAAAATTAAAGGTGGTATAAAGAGAATGAAATTGACACTGCGAAAAAAACTGATTATGTTTTTACTATTGATAGGGCTAATACCTGCAGTAACTGTGGGAATGCTCTCATTAAACCAGGCTAGGACCACTATTCAGCAGGAAGCATTCAATAAAATGGTTATGTTTTCTGATTTTACCGAAAGGCTTTTTGAGCAGTTTTTTGATGCGCGTATTAATGATATCCAACAGAATGCTACACGCAATGTGATTCGAACTGGCCTAACGGCATTGGTCAATGACAATCTTAACTTTAATAATGAAGTATGGCAGCAAAATATTAATAATTTTTCCCGTTTTGCTGAAGATAGCGTAGATCGTTATGGCTATGCTGCAGTTCACCTAACCTTAGCTAATGGCGACGTAATTTTCACTACAAATCCTGCATATGAAGGATTAAATATTGCTCATCGGGGATATTTTCAAAATGCTATGCGCAATCAGCTTGCATGGTCAGAGTATGAATACTCTGACATAATCAATAGCAACTACATAGCAGTAGCTCACCCAGTATATGCGCTAGGCTCTAACGAAATAATCGGTGTTGTAAGTGGAATAGTTTATGGTAGTACAATCCAGGATATGCTTCATGATAATGTTCATTTAATAGGGGAAACAGCAGATGTCTATTTAATAAATGCAGAGGGATTACTGTTGACAAATACACTACGCGGTGAATTCGCTAATAATGCTGCATTGAACCGCACAATAGATACTGAGATAGTTAGTATGGCAGCCCCACTAATAAAAGGAGGTATTACTGGAGAATATGCCCAAGGTGAATATTTTGACTATGTGGGAGAACCGGTAATTGGTGAAGTGACGGTTGTAAGATTAGGGAATGACTTTGTAGGACTTGTGGTTGAAATAGACCAGGCAGAGGCTTATGCAGCTGTTAACACTATCCAGACGTTTTTGCTAACTGTTTTAGGAATTACTGTACTTCTTATTTTGTTAGTAGGTTATCTAATTGCTAACTCAATAACACGTCCAATTATTAAGGTGCAGGAGGTATTAGGCAAGGTAGGAGAAAATGATCTCAGAGTTCGGGTTGAAGTTAAGTCCAGCGATGAAGTGGGAATGATGGCAGCAGATCTTAATAGAACAATTGATAACCTGAATAATAGTCTTAATAAGGTTAAACAGGCCACTGAAAATGTACAGCACGGATCAAATGAAATTGCTGCCGGTAACCAAGACCTGTCCCAGCGTACTGAGGAGCAGGCATCTGCTCTTGAAGAAATAGCATCTACCGTAGAAGAAATAGTTTCCTCAATGGAAGCGTCCTCAGTAAATGCCAATGAGGCTAACTTATTATCTAAGAGAACCCTAGAAACAGTTCAAAATGGGGAGGGAGTAGTTAATAGCTTGCAGCAATCTATGACTGAAATTACCCGCGGGAGTAGAGAAATTTTTGAGATTATATCTAAAGTCAATGACATAGCTTTTCAGACTAATCTGTTAGCACTAAACGCAGCTGTTGAAGCCGCGCGAGCTGGTGAGCAAGGTCGAGGCTTTGCAGTTGTAGCAGCTGAGGTGAGAAATTTAGCCGGTAGGTCTGCAGAAGCTGCAAAAGAAATAGAAAAACTTATTAAGGCTAGCATTGATCGAGTTGACCGAGGTAATCAGCAGATGGAGGAAACTCAAAAGGTCCTACATAATATAGTAGAAAATACCCACAAGACAACTGACGTAGTAGGTGAAATTACAGCTTCATTAAGAGAACAGACTTTATCAGCATCGGATATTCGACGTGCTATTGATGAACTTAATCAAGTAACCCAGCAAAATGCTTCACTTGTGGAGGAAATTGCTAGTTCCAGTGAAAATATGAGTAGTGAATCACTTGAGCTTACAAATCTTGTTGCAAGATTTAAGTTAAATACAGACATTGATGGAGATAATTGAAAAGCTTTACATTTAGAGAATTTTTAGGCAAATGGACAAAAGGGATAATAATACAGTTATTATCCCTTTTGTCCATTTAAAAATACAATATTTTACAGCAGGAAATTACACTAATTAAGACGAAAATTATTATGTTGAAAATATAAAAAAAGATGAGAAGATAGGTAGGAGGTAGGTATGAGATTATTAAAGTTAAGTAGTTTGGCAGCTCTAGCTATAATGCTAATGATGTTAATTGTTAGTGGCATTGTCTACGCAACTGAGGAAGATTATCCGCCTGAACTACCAAATCAAGTGGTGAGAGCAAAGGTTTTAGAGGTAATTGACAATCCAACCCTCAGGGAACAATATGGACATTATGTGGCAGATGTACAGACTGTAGTAGTACAGATTTTGGAAGGAGACTTCAAGGGAGAAGTATTAACTCTCGACCATGTTTTATCGGGCAATATGGCTTACGACTTTTACCTTGATCCAGGAGATAGAGTTTTATTATGGATAGAAACAATGGATGGTGAGCTTATAAATGCCTATGTCTCAGAATTTCTTAGAGACACTTATCTCTTTTATTTAATTGGATTCTTTATCTTAGCGTTAATTGTGGTTGGCGGTTTACAAGGAGTGAAGACAGCGATCACCCTAATCATTACAGGAATTTTTATAATTTTTGTTATGCTGCCAATGATTTTAAAAGGGCATAGCCCTATTGCAGTTGCTGTATTAGTTACATCAGCAATAGTTGCCATCACATTGGTTATTATTAGCGGTCTCAACCGTAAAACCCTAGCAGCTATTATTGGCACTATCGGCGGAGTAGTAGTGGCGGGTATTATTGCTTTGCTGATGAGCTATTTGACGAAATTAACTGGTTTGAGCAATGAAGAAGCTCAAATGCTGATGTTTATTCCTCAAGGTATACAGTTTGATTTTAGAGGGCTATTGTTTGCTGGCATGATTATTGGTGCCATGGGAGCAGTTTTAGATGTAGGTATTTCTGTAGCATCGGCTATGGATGAGGTTAAGCGGGCAAATCCTAATATAGCTACTAATAAACTAGTTCAATCTGGGTTGAATGTAGGGAAGGATATTATGGGTACCATGTCAAATACCTTGATTTTAGCTTATACAGGTGCATCAATGCCTCTACTGTTAGTTTTCATGGCCTATGATACTCCCTTAGCTAGAATAGTAAATCTAGATCTTATGGCAACAGAGATTGTCCGAGCATTGGCAGGAAGCATAGGCTTAATCTTTGCTATTCCTATTACTGCTATAGCTGCAGGTATTCTTTACAAGAATAAAAAATAGCTTTAGATGAGCTTGACTTCTACCTCAAATTTAGTATAATTAATAAATGAGATTTAAAAAGGGCGATTAGCTCAGGTGGTTAGAGTACTTGCTTGACATGCAAGGGGTC
>CAYVRD010000143.1:0-4149 GCA_964454195.1 uncultured Clostridia bacterium | reverse complement strand
CTTTGGCCCAGTTGACAAAATCCTCTACTGCCTGCTGGGGTCGATAAGCATCATACACTTTTATGCTCATCCCCTCTTCTAGCAGCTCTAGCTGCATTTTTTTAAGAGCCCGGGCAGCCTCTATGGTCATGATAGCTTTTGGCGCCCCGTAGCCCGCAATAGGTCTACCGACAAAGTTATCGTTTCCCCAGTAGCGGATATCCTCAAGGAGCATGGGAACTACTTGATCTAAATATACAAATCCTGCAGGTAGCTGATAGTCGTCATTAAGCCATACCTCTTTGCCATTCTCCTCATTGGCAACTGCTAATTCACTGTACTGGTATAATTTGGTTGTGTTATCTTTAGCTATGCCAGCTGAATAAATCATGTACCCCACTATCAGTGCTAAAACTCCCGCACTTAATAAAAGTACTCCGGTAGCTAAAATCCCCCCAAAGGATTTAATGGCCATGCTCATCCCCCTATGTCTGATTACTCCTTTTAGATATTATATTTCAAATAGCTCCTTAAATTGCCCATACCCTTCTTCTTCCAGCTTAGTTAAGGGAATAAATCTAATGGCGGCGCTATTAATACAATATCTTAGCCCTCCTTTTTCTCTGGGACCGTCATTGAAAACGTGCCCTAAGTGGGCATCTCCCAGTTCACTTCTGACCTCTATCCGATGCATATTGTGACTAAAATCTGCTTTTTCCTTGATGCTCTTTCTATCTAAAGGCTTGGTAAAGCTTGGCCAGCCACAGCCAGAATCATATTTATCTAAAGAAGTAAACAGTGGCTCTCCAGTGATGATATCTACATAAATACCCTCCTGCTTATTATCCCAGTATTCATTGTCAAAGGGTTTTTCAGTGCCGTTTTCTTGAGTAACTCTATACTGTATTGGTGACAGCCTTTCCTTCAGCTCTTGAAGTGAAGGCTTTTTATATGCTTTTCTGTCCATTTTTCTCACCTCCGTTTTATATTTTTTGAGACAAATTATCTTGTTATACTTCTTATCAAAGAAAAGATGAAATAAAAACACATATATAAGCTAACTAATTACAACAATATACTAAACTATAATTTTAAAGGAGCCATGAAAATGTATAACGCTCGGATAATTATTATTGGTCTAGTTATTGTAGTAGGTTTGTTAACTTTGCCCTTGTGGATTAATCTTACACGTCAAGCTGACTTACCGGAGGTAAGCTTGGACACTCCCCAAATCCAAGCTCTTGAGGTTAAAAAATGTATTGAAAGTACTGAGTACATGCGAGCTCATCACATGAGGCTACTGGCTGCCTGGAGAGATTCGGTGGTCAGGGAAGATGACCGAATCTACATCGCTAGAGATGGCTCAGAGTATATAAAATGTATGCAGCAAACCTGTCTTCACTGTCATTCTAACAAAACTGAATTCTGTGATGCTTGCCATAATTATGTGGGAGCTGAACTAAACTGTTGGGATTGTCACACTTATCTGCAAACATCTAGGCTTAGATAGTTTTCTCAACAGCTTACATCTCCTTCTTTTTTAATTCTAGTACATTATCAATTAAGCTAATTAGCTCTTGCTTATCCTTTTGCAGTCTTCCATTGATAGGCAAATAATTAAAGGGGTGGGTACCTATAAAAGCCAGCTTATCTACAGCTATCTCTTGGATGATGAGCTTCAGCTCTTCCAATGTCTCCAATGGCTCCATCAGCTCCAGCTGCCCTGCCTTTACCTGCTGATAAATTAGTGTCCCTGGCTCGGGAGTCAGAGTAAGGGGAGCCAACTGGTGAGGCTTTATCTGATTAATCGCATCAGCGGTGGCAAGAGCATGCTGCTTAGACAGCTCACTTTTTCCTGTCAAGCCTAAAATTATCATCAGACACAGCTTTATTCCCGCCTCCACTAGCTGCTGACCTGCTTGAATCATTTCCCCTCTAGTTACTCCTTTATTAATTCTTTTTAGTAGGGCGTCATCTCCTGTCTCCAGGCCTAGATAAACTAGTTTCAGACCCGCATCTCTCAGAGCTTGAAGCTCTTGGACACTCTTTTGAAATGTACTTATAGGCGAACCATAGCAGGAAACCTGACCTAGCTTAGGAAATTGCCTTTTAAGCTCAGATAAAATCTGTAATAGGTGGTCTGTTTCCAAGGCAAGGGCATCACCATCGCAGAGAAACACCTTTCTCACCATGCCATAATGCTCTTTGGCAAGCTTGATATCTTCTATCACATCCTGCAGAGCTCTTACTGTATACTTTTTGGCCTTATACATAGAGCAAAAGCTGCATTTGTTGTGTTGACAGCCAATTGTTACCTGTAGGAGCAAGCTATTTGCCTCACCAGGTGGTCGATAGATGGTGCCTTCATAGCGCATGTATTTTTCCTCCTTGCTACCAGCTCTTAAAATAACGATAAAAGAAAATATCTTCCTTGTATAGCTAAACCTTTTATAAGAAAAATAATAATATCTTAAACTTTGGAGGGTAGCCTATGTCTGGGCAAGATGATTTAACAAAAAAGCTGCTGCTAGCAAGCGCTGCTGGCATTGGTGGATATTACGGACTAATGTGGCTAGGGAGAAAAACAGTGGAAATAGCCAGCAATAGCTTCATCCATAGAATTATGGTTGACAAATACCAAGAAAACCTTTGGGAATTTGCCTCGGCCACCCGTAAGGTCGGTATCCAAAACATCGTGGAAACAAACCTGCGGAGTGAGGAAGGAAAGCAAATTCAACGTCCATTAGGTAGCCCTAAGAGCTTTCCCTCTTTTGAAAACCTGATGTTTAATTTTGCCCAGCTACATAGGCTGCCAACGGACGAAGGGAAAAAAATTGATACTGAGGTTGTTATTGGGCCAGTCTCTGCCAAGCCCCTAAAAATTAGTATGCCCATTATGATATCTGGTATGGCTTACGGCCTAGCATTATCGGCCAAGGCAAAGGTTGCTCTGGCCAAGGGCAGCACCTTAGCTGGTATTGCTACTAACTCGGGCGAGGGAGCTTTTTTACCTGCTGAAAGAATGGCTGCCGATAAGCTAATAATCCAATACAACAGGGGGAGCTGGAATAAGTCTAAAAAAATTCTTCAGCAGTCAGATGCCATAGAAATCCACATCGGACAGGGAGCTGGGGGTGGAACTGGCCACATGATTCCCGACAAAGAAATCGGCTATAAGATAAAAAGAGCTTTGGGCCTTAAATGGGGCGAAAGAGCTATTATTCATGCCAACTTAAAGGGAATAAAGGAAAAAAATTATTTAACTAAGCTTGTTTCTCAGCTAAAGGAGATTACCGAAGGAGTCCCTGTAGGAATTAAATATGCCGGGAGTAAGTATATAGAAAAGGACCTGGAAATAGCCTTAAATGCCAAGGTAGACTTTATTGCCTTGGATGGAACTCAAGCAGGCTCAAAGGGCACAGCACCTATTCTGCAGGATGACTTTGGCCTTCCTACTCTATTTGCTTTGCTAAGGGCCCATAAATACTTGGTGGATGTGAATCAGCGTGACCAGGTTAGCTTGATAGTAGGTGGAGGCTTTTACAATCCTGGTCAAATGCTAAAGGCTATTGCCCTAGGGGCAGATGCCATTTATATTGGCGCAGTTGCCTTGTTTGCCATGTCTCATACTGACGTATTAGAAGCCATTCCTTGGGAGCCCCCACCCTCTGTAGTTTTCTTTCAAGGACATATGAATAAAAAATTCAATGCAGAAAAAGGAGCGCAAAACCTTCATAAATATTTAAAATCCTGCAACGAGGAACTTATGACAGGTATCCGGGCTTTAGGTAAGACCAGCATTAAAGAGGTAAATAAAAAAGATTTATTTGCCCTAGATTCAGCTACAGCTGAAATAGCTGAAGTTCCTTTAGGCTCTAAAAAAATCCCCTACCCAGAATAAGCTTACCCTAAGCTAAGACAAATCTGGCTCGGCTACCCCGGTCTGTGGGAATCACTTCTAACCGGGCGTCAATCCGTTCCTGCAGCTCTGGAACATGAGATATGATACCTACTAATCTCCCTCCTTGCTGCAAATCAAAGAGTACCTGCATAGCCATATCTAATGCTTCCGGATCAAGGGTTCCAAATCCCTCGTCTACAAATATTGCATCCAAGTGAATTCCCCCTGAATAGGCTTGGATGCAATATTTGTAGACGAGGGATTTCTGA
>CAYVRD010000142.1:0-4231 GCA_964454195.1 uncultured Clostridia bacterium | reverse complement strand
CCATATCTTGTAGATGTGGGATTAAAAATACAGCTACATGAATAATTCAGGATTAATTATCAAAAAGCGTGGCTAAAACCACGCTTTTTAAATTGTTTTACTTGAATGTGAAGTTAATTATTTGTTAAAATAAATGAAATAGATAGAGATTGAGGAGGCTGTACTATGGCTCAGAATCATAAATTAAACCTAGTAATTTTTAAGCCAGTTCAAGATGATCCAATAGTTGACAAAATGCTGCAGCTTTATCAATTTGTAAAGTTTGATAATAGTGATATGGATGCTGACAAAGAACAGGTCCCTTCTTTGCTTTCCCAGTTAACTTATGAGCTTTTGGCTTACTATGTAGATAATCCAAGAAACATTGATATAAAAGACGCCTGGCAAGACTATTTTCTCAATCTTATATTAACTACACCCAATCTTTTTAGTCGTCTAGCTCAAAAAACACCTTATAGTGCCATAGGTAGCTCATACCTTAGCGGAGCTGGTAAAGAGCTTAACATGCTTCAAGAGCTATTCTCTTTTACTTGGCCAAAGCTCATTGGTAGCCTTACCAGATTAAGATTATTAGATTTAAAAGATATATCTACTTGCTGGCAGCAAGTGGGTAAGGTAGAGCCTAACTCTAGTAACGATTATTATGCAGAGCGAAGAGTTCTAAAAGGAGTCTTTGCTGTGAGCAAGAATTGGTCAGAGCTACTTTCTGATATGGCTGATTTTCATTTCAATTTTGGTACAGGTATTATGGGGCAATACTGGGTATTCCGAACTGACTTTTCTCTGCCCTGTCCATTAATTGGAGTAGCAGAACCAGATCCTATTAGACTTGAACAATTAGTAGAATACGATCATTTGCGTCAGCAAATTGTAGATAATACTGCTAAATTTGTAGGGGGAGCACCTGCCAACAATATTCTCTTATACGGTGATCGAGGAACTGGTAAATCCTCAACGGTAAAGGCATTAGTCCATAAATTTGGTCGACAAGGACTTAGGCTTATAGAGATAACCAAACCTCAATTATCAAGCTTATCCTGCTTAACAGGGTTGTTAAAAGCTTTTCCCAATAAATTTATTATCTTTATAGACGATTTGTCTTTTGAAGATAACGAAAGTCAGTATAAAGAGCTTAAGGCGGTATTAGAAGGTAGTGTAGAAGTAAAGCCAAGTAACATTTTAATATACGCTACTTCAAATAGGAGACATTTAATTAGAGAGCAATTCAGTGACAGACATAGCTCTTTTGAAGAAGTCAGAGCTAGTGATACAGTTCAGGAAAAACTATCCCTAAGCGATCGTTTCGGAATTACACTTGTATTCCCAAGCCCAGACCAACAGGAATATCTTAATATTGTCAATCATCTTGCCCAAGATCGCCAACTCCCCCTAGCCAAAGAAAGACTTGAGCAGTTGGCATTGCAATGGGCTCTATGGAATAACGGTCGTTCTGGTAGAACAGCAAAACAATTTATTGACCACCTAGAAGGTGAGATTTTAATAGGAAATATAGACATATTTAATAGTTTATAGCTTCAAAAGGAGCACCTAAGCTACCAAATAGCTCACGTGCTCCTTTTAATAATACTCAATTCTATGAAATTACTATCCCTTCATAACTGCTAAAGGTCTAAGCTTGACAATAGGCTTGACTAAATCACACTGATTTTTCATGACCTCTTCAATATCCTTGTATGCCATAGGCGCTTCAGACAAATCCCCTTTCCACCCTGAAAAAATAATTCCTTCCATAGATTTAGATGCCATATCCTCCGTAAGATAATCATTAGCTTTTTTTCTGCTCATCCTACGCCCAGCTCCGTGAGAGCATGATATAAAGCTGTCATGATTTCCTAATCCTTCTACTATATAAGAGGGGGTTCCCATAGATCCAGGAATAATCCCTTCTTGTCCTATGCCTGCTTTTATAGCTCCTTTTCTATGAATTATAACATCTCGACCAAAATGACATTCCTCTGCAGCATAATTGTGGTGGATATCAATCTGCTTAATTATCTTCTCAGCGCCAAGTACTTGTCTGAAAATCTCATAAAAGTCATTGAATAGCTTTATGCGATTAGCTTTGGCAAACTCCAAACAAAAATTCATTGCCGCAATATATTCTTGTCCCTCTGGAGATTTAACCTCAAGACAGGCTAAATCAAAGGATTCTGGAACCAAGGAAAGCTTTTTATTAGTTAATTTAGCTATTTTATTATATTCATTAGCAACCTTATAGCCGAGATTTCTACTGCCCGAGTGTATCATTATCCATAAGTGCCCGTCACAGCCTTTTTCAATACTACAAAAATGATTCCCTCCACCTAATGTGCCTAATTGATATCTAGCAGATTCTAGCTCTCTTTTAATAATAGGAATCTGAGGAGAGGAATCAAATCCAGGCCAGTCTTGAGGCTTTTTGTGATGTTTAAAGCCTAAGGGTATCTTACTAGTGGCTCTGTTTATTATCTCTATCAGATCTTTCTTTTTAGCTTCAAAAGCATCAGTTTTTACTGCTAATACGCCACATCCAATATCTACACCAACACCATTAGGTATTATCATTTCAGCAGCAGCTAAAACACCCCCGATTGGCATGCCAAATCCTTCATGAACATCGGGCATCAAAGCTATATGTTTATAAGCAAATGGAAGGCTCGCCAAATTGCAAGCTTGATGTAGTGCTCCATCTTCTATATCATTAGCCCAACTTTTTATATCAATTCCCTTAGTATTTATTACTCGCATCAATCTTAAATCCCCCCTTTAGGAGTTTTGGGAGTTCTTGTGTTATTAATCCGTTTCTAGACTGCATTTTAGCTGATAAGGTAATTCTTCTTTATCTGGCTTAACTGGTGGTTTTACAAAGATAGCTATACCACCCGCTATAAAACACAGAATTCCTGCAATTATTCCTGCGTAATAATATGTTCCTGTGGTATCGTAGACTGACGCTCCAAGCATTGGTCCTAAAATACCTGCGGCCCCATAGGCAGAAAACATCACACCATAATTTGTCCCCATACTTCTTGTTCCAAAGTAATCAGCTGTAATTGAAGGGAAAAGTGCTAAAATCCCCCCAAAAGCTAATCCCATAATTCCTGCCAAAAATAGAAGTATGTTGAATTCTGTAAACCTTACAAATATCATCATGGTTATACCAAGAACAAACATAATTATTGTTAGTGTAACTGACCTCCCTGTTTTGTCTGAAATCATGCCCCATATTATTCGACCAGATCCATTAAAAACAGCCAAGGTTCCTACAATTAGAGCTGCAGCTCCATCGGTTAAACCGACTCCAACGCTATAAGATGCTAGATGACCTATCACCATCAGCCCTGCTGTAGCTCCAAAAGCAAACATAAGCCAAAGCATCCAAAACTGTACTGTTTTAATCATTTGATGCCATTGCATTTCAAATCCCAATTTTACTTTATAATTTTTCAAATTCTGAGCAGGGATACTTGGATTCCACCCATCAGGAGGATTCTTCAGCATTTGTGCAGCTAGCAGTACGATAACAATAAATGTAATTCCTAGAACTCTAAAAGCAATTTGCCAGCTGTATATATTAATTAACATAGTTGCAATTGGAGCAAATATCAAAGCCCCAGCACCAAAACCAGCTACTGCTAGTCCGGTAGCTAAGCCTCTTTTATCAGGAAACCATTTAACACTGGTAGCAATTGGACATGTGTAGCCTAAGCCAACTCCACTCCCGCCGATAAGCCCATAAGTCACATATAACCAGGTCAATGACTGGGTGTAACTAGCTAATATATATCCTAACCCTAGCATAATACCACCAATAGAAGCAATTAATCTAGGTCCGTATGAGTCCTGTAATCTTCCTCCTATTAGGGTTGCTCCTGCATAAGAGATTAGAAAAAAAGTAAAGGCCAACGATACTTCAGTAGTAGTCCAACCGAAATCTTCCATAATTGGCTTTAAAAAAACTCCCCATGCATAAATAGAGCCTAGACATAACTGCATTAAAATCGCGCTAATAATTATATACCATCTCTTTTTCTTCATTTTTTCTACATCCATACTTTACAGTTCCTCCAAACTTGCGCATATTTATTCAGTATATGACAGTATTTTTACAATTGCAAGGTTATACTCCTCTGGTTATCTAATAATTATTCATTATAACATCATTCGTAAGTATCATAATGCAAAAAGCTCTCTATAGCTTAATAGCCATAAAGAGCTTTTTTCTATTGCC
>CAYVRD010000141.1:0-4277 GCA_964454195.1 uncultured Clostridia bacterium | reverse complement strand
ACTGCGCAGAAGAGCCTTCTCCGCCACAATTTTTGCGTAGAATTCCACATTGGCCGCAGTAGGTACCGCGTCTGCCAAGGAGGCTATGTAGGTAGCTCCGCCAATTTGCTCCAGCTGTCCTCTTTTGACCAGCTCCTCGGTGACCGTAACCATATCAATAGGCTCACCGACCTCGTTTAAGCTCAATATAACCTCAAAGATTGTCCCGTGGGCCTGGCGGTAAAAGTCTGCGGCAGCTATGTACTCTATCACTCGATAGATTGCATCCTTGTCTATGAGAATGGAGCCTAGTACCGCTTGCTCCGCTTCAATGTTTTGGGGCGGTATCCTTCCTAAGTCAGCACTCACTGAAATCTCCCCTTCACCCACAGCTATCATGGGTTAGTTAATAAACTGCCTATTTTAGCTCAGAAACCTGTACCTTTAGAACTCCCTGGGCTTGAGGGTGCAGCTTTACTGTTAGGTTATATGCCCCCAGCCCTTTAATTGGCTCGACCAACTCAATCTTTCTCTTATCTAGCTTTATCTTGTGTTCTTTAGCAAGAATTTCCGATATTTCCTTGGAGGTTACTGAGCCAAATAGTCTTCCTCCATCTCCGCATTTCGCCTTCACCAAAACAGTAACCTTCTCCAGCTTGTCTACTAAATCCTTGGCCTCCTGAAGCTCTCGCTCCTTTTGCTTAGCCAGCTTGTCCTTCTGCTGCTCTATCTCCTTTACGTTGGCCGGGGTGGCTTCTACAGCTAGCTTCTTAGGGAAGAGAAAATTTCTGGCGTAGCCTTCCGCTACATTGACAATTTCTCCCTTTTTCCCTTGGCCCTTCACATCTGCTTGCAGTATAACCTTCATCAAAACCACTCTCCTTCGATTATGTTATTACTCTTGGCTGCCTTTATTTAAGCGCCGATAATTTAACAGCGGATCAAACAGTCCAATAGACGCGATTAATATCATTGCAAAGGGGAAGTTTAACAGCAGCACTATGACCAGTACAATCTTAATCCATCTAGGTATGTTTAAGTGATGGTTGAAATGGGCTAATACTGTTAACCCCGTCAGCAATAGAATGGGGAAATATATATACAAAATATTGATGCCTATAGTCTTCCAAAGCTGATTTCCGTAGTAGTCTCCCACCAAAAGCAATGCCAAGCCAGCAATAATACCCCATATGAAATACCAAGGCAGCTGCCACTGACGAAAAGGGGGTATAGGCTCTACCTCCTCACCCAGTCTACGCAGAATTACTCGGACAACTAAAAAGTTGAGCAAGGCAGTCATCAATGAGCCTGTCACTAGAATACCAGGAATTACTAGGGTAATAAATTGGATAAAGCTATCCATTACCTCCCTCATCTCCTCTTCGGAGACAGCGCTATCAATTAAACCCAAGTTTCGGTACATTTCAATAGCCGCATCGGCTTGGGCTAGCAGCTCCTGATGCCAGCCTACCGCATCTACACCTAAGATTACCATGGTAAGACCAAAGGCAGCCAAAGTAGCCATCACTACCACCAAGCCCCCAAGAATAATAATCTTGCCTGGAGACCATTTATTTTTAAAGCCATATCCGTAGAGCAGCCCTACAAAGCCCATTTGAATCACTAGCAGCAGTCCTCGAATGGGATTAGTAAATATCATCAATAAAAATGTGGTGACCACCAAGGTCATCACTCCCCAGTGAAGGCTTTGCCGGACCACCACCACTACTATGGGAATAAACCATACCAGGGAGACTATAATAGATATGGGAGGCAAATAATATCCCAGCAGAGCTAAAATAGTTGCCAAAGAGGCCGCAATGGCTCCCTCTACCATTCCCCTAGTTGTTGCGTTAGTATTAGTGGGCATATTTTCACCTCGCTTCATCACTATTATATTTTACATCAACATAAGAAAAGGAAGCAAATTAATTTGCTTCCTTTCACCATGCCTTATAGTTTGCCTTAGCTTACTCCGCAGTGAAAGGTAGTAAGGCAATATTTCTAGCTCGTTTAATAGCTATGGTCAACTGTCTTTGATGCTTAGCGCAGTTGCCAGAAATTCTTCTTGGCAGTATTTTGCCTCGTTCTGTAACATATTTTTTCAGCTTATGGGTGTCCTTGTAGTCCACTGCTTCTACTTTGTCCACACAAAAGCTGCATACTCTTCGGCGTGGTCTACGACCCTTTTCTCTTCTAGCTGCTGTCATCATTTTCCCTCCTTACCTGATTAAAATGGAAGATCGTCATAAGGAACGTCTACTTCAGTTCCAAAGGAGCCTCCTTTGGCTTGGCTATCCCCACCAGAGCCGCTGCCGTCTTTAGGCCAGTCTAAGAATTTAACCGTTTCAGCAACTACCTCGAATTTGCGACGACGTTGTCCGTCCTTTCCTTCGAAGCTAGATACCTGAATACGACCCTCAACTGCCACCAATCTGCCTTTTCCTAAGTGGTTGGCGCATAATTCGGCCAGCTTCTGCCAAACGACTATGTCAATAAAATCCGTCTCCCTCTCGCCTTGCTGGTTAGCCCTTTGACGGTCTACCGCAATGGCAAAGGAGGCCACCGCCGCACCACTAGGCGTATAGCGAAGCTCGGGATCTCTTGTTAGCCGACCGATTAAAATAACCTTGTTTAACATTTAAAACACCACCCGGTTTGAGATTAAGCTGCTTGCAGGACCAAAAGGTATTTGATTACTTCCTCAGTAATTCTCAATACTCTCTCGATCTCAGCGATTGCAGCGCCGTCTACCTGGAAGAATAATAGTACATATACTCCCTCGCGGTAGTCTTTGATTTCGTAAGCAAGCTTCTTCTTGCCCATAACGTCAGCTTTTGTAATCTCTGCACCGTTTTTAGTTAGCAAATCTTCAACCTTTGCCACAACAGCTTTTAAAGCTTCCTCTTCCAAATCAGGCTTAATGATGTACATCATTTCATATTGGCGCACGCATGTCACCTCCCTTCGGTCTAATGGCCCCAAGCTTTTGCTGGAGCAGGGAAAAATTGCTTTTTATAAAGCACTTAGTATTATATCACAATCACCTAGCCAGTGCAAGCAAGTCTATACGTTGAATCGAAAGTGGACCACATCTCCATCCTGCATCACATATTCCTTGCCCTCTAATCGCACTAGACCCTTTTCTCTAGCCTTGGTGTAGCCACCGCTGTCTACCAGGTCATGGTAGCCTACCACCTCCGCCCTGATAAAGCCCCTCTCAAAGTCGGTATGAATTTTACCCGCAGCCTGGGGTGCTTTTGTGCCATTGACTATGGTCCAAGCGCGCACTTCTTGCACTCCTGCAGTAAAGTAGGTTATTAAACCTAGCAGCTTGTAGCCTTCTCGAATCAGCTTGTAGAGACCCGGCTCCTCAAGACCCAAATCAGTTAAAAACTCCTGCTTGTCCTCATCCTCTAGCTCCGATAGCTCCGCTTCTATCTTAGCGCATACTACCACAACTCCAGCCCCTTCTTCTGCAGCAAATCCCCGAACCTCCTTGACTAGGGCATTGTCCTCTCCCGATAACAAGTCCTCTTCACTCACATTGGTTACATAAAGGACAGGCTTAGTGCTAAGCAGAGGAAAGGCCTTGAGAATTTCCTTTTCCTCCTGGGAAAAATCTAAAACTCGGGCTGATTTGCCCTCGGACAAAACCTGCTGCAGTCGCTCTAGTAGACCTACCTCCACCTTGTAGTGGGCTTCGCCAGTTTTGAGCATTTTTTTACTGCGCTCTAAGCGGCGCTCCACCTGCTCCAAATCCGCCAGCACCAGCTCCAGATTTATTGTCTCCACATCCCGCAACGGACTAACAGAGCCATCCACATGAGTGATATCTGAAGATTCAAAGCATCTCACCACATGGGCAATAGCATCCACCTCCCGAATATGGGAAAGAAATTTGTTGCCTAAACCTTCTCCCTTGCTCGCTCCTCGCACTAGTCCAGCAATATCCACAAACTCTATAGTGGTAGGTACAGTCTTTTTCGGCATCACCAGCTCCGTCAGCTTGTCTAATCTCTCGTCAGGAACCTCTACCACTCCCACATTGGGATCGATAGTACAAAAGGGATAGTTGGCAGCTTCTGCTCCTGCCTTAGTAATAGCGTTAAACAAAGTGGACTTGCCCACATTAGGTAGTCCCACAATACCGATATGCATTTATCGTCAACTCCTCTATAAAATCACTTTTATTATTATATCCCACTTAATAGAAGTTGACAAGAAAACAGCAAGATCCTAATTAAAAATTAGTATCTTGCTGAGATTTCGCCAGCGATTTTAGGATTTTTTCTCGT
>CAYVRD010000140.1:0-4307 GCA_964454195.1 uncultured Clostridia bacterium | reverse complement strand
GTTACCTAAAACTAAAGCCCCGTAAGGGGATTGAAACTGATCTAAATCCAATTCTTCAACATTAGGCAACTCTAACGTTACCTAAAACTAAAGCCCCGTAAGGGGATTGAAACATAACTAACTCTCTGTCTTGTTTAGTATCATTTGTTGTTACCTAAAACTAAAGCCCCGTAAGGGGATTGAAACGAAGTTCATTACCGTATACATCGGTAGATCTGCCAGTTACCTAAAACTAAAGCCCCGTAAGGGGATTGAAACTGCATAGAACCATTGTGATGATAAAAAGGCTAATGGTGCGTTACCTAAAACTAAAGCCCCTTAAGCTGAATGCAAGTAAAAAGTATAAGCGGAGGATATTGAATTGAATAATTTACTAGATGATCTTAATAACTTAATCCAGCTAAAGCTTGTTCCAGTAGCAAAAAGTGTTTTGTTTCCTATTGGTAAAGCTGTATTCTGTCAATTTACGGATGTAAATAAAAAAAAGGCAATGATTATTGATCATATTATGAAAATGAGTGAACCAGAAATTGATAACATAATCATAGATAATAAAGGCTTAGTAGGTAGAATATTCATCAGGTTTGCTAGTTTTGATACTAAGAGAAAAAAGGTTATTGATTCAATTAACAATATGGACGAAAAAAGTATTAATAAGATTATAATTAAATCATAACGGGATCCCTCTGACATAATGGACAAAACCACTTTCCACAAGCTGGTGTATAATATAGATAAAAGCTTATTGTTGAATGCTAGCCCTTTGGAGCAAGAAAAATTCTTGTTTCAAGGGGCTTTCCTCTGCTTTTTTTAACAATGAATCAATAACAGGGGTGTAGAAAATAGTCGAAATTTGCTACAAAAGCTTTGGATGAAAATAAAAGGATAATGGCAAATACTGTCGAAAAAGTTAAAAAACATTCAGGAGGTGAAATATGGGATTTAAAGAAAAGGCAGAGGATTACTTAAGGATGCTCAGCAACAATTCTGGTTACACCAGAGATAAAGCTAATAATTTCTATTATAATGAGCTTTTAGATGAAGTTTGTGCAAGGTTTGCTACAGGGTACGAAAAAATTGTCACTACTGATAACCAGAGAGCTTATAGATATTTAATTGTTTCTTTAGGTCTTTCGGAGCAGCCTGCGATTATGTTGATAAGAGCAATTAAGCCGGAGAAAGTATTTTTTATCTGCTCAAAAGAGAGCGAAAAAAAGGTTGATTTAGTTGTTGAAAAAACAGCTATCCGGGCCAGTGATATGAGAATCAAGCTAGTTGATACAGAAAATGTGACAGAAATCTATACCACCGTCAAAGGAATCATCGAAGAAAATAAACTGCAGGATAAGCTCAAGCAGCTAGCTATAGATGTGACAGGCGGGAAGAAGACTATGGGCATTATAGCAGCTATGGCCGGCAGCTATCTAGGTGTAGACTCCCTCTATATAGACTATAAGGAGTATCATTCCGAATACCGCCAGCCTGTTCCAGGTACTGAGTACCCAGTAATTCTCAAGGACCCATTGGAGGTATTTGGGGATAGGGAAAGGGAGCAGGGAATAACCAAATTTAATGCCGGTGATTTTATCGGTGCTAAAGAGCTATTAGAAAGGGTGGGCTCAAGGATAGCCAACCCTAGAGGATGTGAGGCAATCGCCAAGATAGCAGAAGCCTACAAGCACCTAGAAGATATGAAGTTCTCAGCTGCGTACCAGAGGATTCAAGCTGTTATGAACCTAATTGAGCAGTTTAAATTGCGGGAAATACCTCTGGGAGCCCTCAATAGTCAGCTCAAGTGTCTAGAGCCATTGGGGAATATTGATTATAAAGATTTGCTCAGTGTAGTCAGGAACAAGGATGTGTTTTGGCACTATTTTGCCTATTCTATGGCCATTGCCAATTACTACAGAGAAAACGAAAAAGCTGATCAGGCAGCCTTGCTGGCTTATCGCTGCTTGGAGCTGCTATCCCAGTATCTATTGTTCGATGATTATCAAATAAACAGCTCCAAGGCAGATTATACCCATATTGATATATCCCCTGAATTGTTATTAGCCAAGGTAAATGAGATAGGTGGCCAGTTATTTCAACAAGTTTATATTCCACTGCACAATCTTCCCAGAAAAATAGCGCTGCTGCATGGCCTAATTATGCTAAAAGCGTTAGAAAATCCAGCTTTAGATAATCTGGAGCTAGAGGACGTGAAAAATCTGACAGAGCTGCGCAACCAAAGCCGATTTGCCCACGGACTTAGGCCGTTAGAAGTAGACGAAGCAAAGAGGTTTTACTATCTCACATGGAATCTGGCCAAGAGAATCTTTAAAAACTGTCAGAAAAAAAATCAGCTAAAGTTTAACTTAGAGGACTTACACCAGGGCTTTACTTTTATTAAGATTCAAGGAGATGCAGGACGATGCTAAATTGAAAGGGGCATACTATGGAACACCTGCAACCAGTGAGTTTGCAATACGGTATTTTTCGCTTTACTACTCAGGCTATGGAATCTGGAGTATTACCAAGTTTTAAAGGTTCTACCTTGCGAGGTGGCCTAGGTGCCGCGCTGCGCAACAGTGTCTGCACCCGAAGGCAGCTTAAGTCCTGTGGGGAGTGTAGGGAGATGGCTTACTGTGTCTATGCCTATTTGTTTGAAACCTTATCAAAAGGTTTTGCCAGGGATTATAAGTTTGAGCATATGGCCCATCCATATGTGATTGACGCTAATGATGCTATCCAGACTGATTTTGCACCTGGAGATGTTTTGACCTTTAACTTGATTTTACTGGAGCGAGGGCTCAATTATCTCCATTTTTTTATCGAGGCATTTAGGAGAGCATGTGGGCAGGGCTTTGGTGCAGACAGGACCCCTTTTAAGCTTATACAGGTGGAGCAATTAATTGGAGACCAAGATCAGCAGGTTGTCTGGCAGGATGATGGGGGACTGGGGGCTTACTCATTTCCCCAGCCCCAGATCATTTCCAGTGACCAGTGGCAACCGGAGGAGCTAAAGCAGGTAGAGGTGCATTTTCTTACCCAATTACGTCTGATGGAAAAGGGGAGACTAGTGCAGGTACCCCAACTTCCCACGCTGATGCGGACTGTTTTTCGGCGCTTAGACTTTATTCTCAAGGTACATGGTAACAGGCAGCTGTCGCTGCCCTTTCACCACTATCTTGATTTGGCTGAACAAAGCAAAATTGACCGTCATGAATTGATCTGGCAGGATATGAGCAGGTACTCCAATAGACAAAAGAAACAGATCAAGCTAGGAGGTCTAGTGGGACAGATAGTTTATGCCGGAGATGGTTTGAATCAGCTGTTTCCATATTTGAAAATAGCAGAGTTGTTTCATGTGGGCAAGGGCACTGTGTTTGGCCTGGGAAAGCTGAAAGTGGAGTATAGGAAATGAGAGGAGGAATGAGCTTGATTGAGTACGACTATTTACTAAATGCCAGTGCTGTTGAAAGTAGAACAATAGAGCTAATTAATTTGACCCCTTTGATGATGCATGGCTGGCAGCTTACTAAGCCCAATCCTAAAGGCGGCAGAGATAATAACGAGCCGCTGAAGGCAGAGCTACGCACCCAATCCTTTAAAGGTGTGCTCCGCTACTGGTGGCGAGCACTACAGCATTCTCTAGACATCAGAGGGCTGTCACAGCAGGAAAACCAGCTATTTGGAGGAGTGGCAGGTAGTGGTGAGCAAGCCGGCACCAGCTCCAAGCTCTGGCTTAAGCTTACCACCGGCAGACTAGAGGAGAAAAGAGCTAGTATCTGTCCCCATAATCATAAAGGTACAGCGCTTGCTATTAAAGAAAATAGCAGGTTTAATCTGGTGGCTGGGGTGGCCCAAAAGGATCAGCAGGTATTGGCTGAGCTCAATGGCTATCTGGAACTGATTTTGATGGTGGCTGGCTTTGGTCAACGCTCCCGTCGGGGGGCAGGGGCACTGCAGCCTACCAATGCCAAGTGGGAAAATATTGATATTTTTCGAGGACAGCTACATGAAATTCTTAAAAGTATCGGTAAGGCAAGCAATTATCAATTCCCAGCCACTGGCAGCCTAATTTTAACAAAGCTTAAGTTGAACAGTGATATCAACTACCCGGTCTTGCAGAATATTTGGGTGGGTAGACCATTTAATACTGGAGAAGAGGCCCGTATTGCCATTAGCAATAGCGGTCATCTGGCTAATCCAGGTGGAAGACCTCAATACCTGGGCACGGTCAAAGGGGGACGTCAAGCATCCCCTTTGCATGCAACGGTACGAAAAATAGGTGAACGATATTACCCCATTGTGTCAGAAGTCCA
>CAYVRD010000139.1:0-4451 GCA_964454195.1 uncultured Clostridia bacterium | reverse complement strand
CCCTTATTTTTATGGTGGCAGTAGTGCCATCCATTTTGGGCATCATTATATCCATTAGAATTAAATGAATATTCTCTTTAGCAAAAATATCTAATGCCTCTTGGCCATTAAAGGCTTTAAAAACTGTGTAGTTTTGATTTTTTAAATAAATCTCTATTGCATCTGCGATTTCCTTTTCATCGTCAACTACTAAAATATTATACATCTTTTTCCTCCTAATCCTTGAGATATCTCATGAACTATCATAGCATATACTTTTTAAAAATCTACTAGTAGAATACTTACATATTTCTTAAGAAATACAGAAAAACCTCTGCCTTCAAATGTTTAACTGTGCTAGCTGCAGGACAATGGCCTCAGGGTAAAGAATTAATCTAGTTGAGCTAAATAAAAGGTTTGTTGAAACTAGGAGGATTTATGAGGATACTGCACACTTCCGATTGGCATTTAGGACGCATTTTTCATGGAGTGCATCTAACTGAAGATCAAGCCCACATACTGGAAAGTTTTATCCAGGTTATTCCTGATACCAAGCCTGATGTGATTCTAATTGCAGGAGATGTGTATGATCGCTCAGTACCACCAGTAGAAGCGGTAAGGCTGCTGGATGAGGTTATTTCAAAAATACTGCTTGATTATAAGGTTCCTATCATTATGGTGGCGGGCAACCATGACAGTCCAGATCGCTTGAACTTTGGCAACAAGCTTTTAAAAAGACAGGGTCTGCATATCTATTGTCAGGTGGAGCGTGAGCCTCAGCTGATATGCCTTCATGATGAGTATGGAGAGGTATACTTCTGTCCCATTCCCTATGCTGAACCTATTGTGGTAAGGGATAGGCTAAGTACTGAAATTGTCAATCACAATCAGGCTATGTCAGCTATGGTTGGTCTGGTAGCTCAAAGGATACCAGCTAAAGCCCGAAGGGTGGCTATTGCCCATGCCTTTGTGACAGGTAGTCAGAGCTGTGAATCAGAGCGACCATTGTCAGTAGGGGGAGCAGACAATGTGGACCAAGTCTGTTTTCAGGACTTTAACTACGTTGCCCTAGGACATTTACACCAGCCCCAGTCAGCTGGAACCCAACGGGTTAGGTATTCCGGTTCTCTTATGAAATACTCTTTTGCCGAGTCTAGCCACAATAAGGGTATCAATCTGATTCAGCTTGATGGCAAAGGAGATATAAGCCTTGAACATATTTGCTTAAATCCTAAAAGAGACGTCAGATGTGTGGAGGGTCTGCTTACGGATATATTAACAAACTCCCAAAAAGACCCAAGAAGAGATGACTATCTCATGGTTACCTTACAGGATAAGGGAGCTATTTACGATGCTATGGGACAGATTAGAAAAGAGTATCCAAATGTGTTACATATAGAGCGCCCTAATTTAGCTTTAGAGGGACACCTACAAAAGCCTGGGGGGGACTATCGAAAGCTTGATGAGCTAGAGCTATTTTCCTCCTTTTATCAACAGGTCAGTGGAGAAGAGCTGGGTGAAACCCATCGGTCTGTTATGGCTGAAGTGCTTGATGAGGCAAGAGCAAGGGAGAGGGAGATTGCAGGATGAGACCATTAAAGCTGATAATGAGAGCCTTTGGACCTTATGCCAAGGAACAGAGCCTAGATTTCACAGAGCTGCAAAATAGAAGGTTCTTTCT
Source organism: uncultured Clostridia bacterium (assembly GCA_964454195.1). Classification (GTDB taxonomy): domain Bacteria; phylum Bacillota; class Desulfitisporia; order Desulfitisporales; family JAWSUQ01; genus CAYVRD01. The sequence continues at coordinate 2,791 of CAYVRD010000139.1, read as the reverse complement.
CATACATGGCCCTACAGGGGCTGGTAAAACCTCTATTTTAGATGCCATCTGCTTTGCTTTATATGGTGACACCAGTGGGGCAGAGCGAGAAGGCAAACAGATGCGCAGTGACTACGCTGATCCCCAGGTGGAGACAGAGGTAATATATGATTTTGCGATAGGGACAACCGCTTATCGGGTAGCAAGAAATCCAGAGCAGCAAAAGCCAAAAAAAATCGGGGATGGCTTTACGGTAAAAAAAGCAAACGCTGAGTTATATAAAATAACATCTGCCGGAGAAGAAGAGGCTTTGGAGCTGCTGGCCCACGGCTGGAGTAGTGTGACCAGCCACATAGAAAGACTTTTAGGCTTTAAAAGCAGTCAATTTCGCCAGGTGGTGATGCTGCCCCAGGGAGAGTTTAAAAAGCTGCTAACTGCTGACTCGAAAGAGCGCCAGACCATTATGGAGGTTTTATTTGGCACCTATTTTTTCCGCAGCATTGAAGAGCTACTAAAACAAAAGGCTAAAAGTCTGGAGGATGAGATAAGCAATCTGCGTAAGAAAATGGATTGGTTTATTAAAGAATCAGGTGCCACTTCTTTAGAAGAGCTGTTAGAAAAAAATAATCAAGATATAGACTCTCAGAAACAATACCAGCTAAAAGAGCAGGCTGCCAAAGATGCGGCCAAAAAAGCCCAGGCTACTCTTGATAATGCTCGAGCCAACAACCAAAAGGTCTTAGAAAAAGCTGCAGCCCAGCTAGCCCTAGAGCAGCTGATAGGGCTAGAAGAGGAAATGTCTAACAACCGCCACAGCTTGAGCAGAGCCCAAAAGGCTGCCAGCTTGCGAGATGTGGAAGCTGGCTATAAAAAAATTCAAGCAGAGCTTATAGAAGCCCAAAGACTTTGTGAAAGCAATGCCCAAGGCTATGCCTTAGCTCAGGAAGAGCAAAAGAAAGCTCGTGATAAGTTGTCTGAGGAAAGGGAAAGAGATGCTCTGCGAGAAAAGACTTCTCAGGATATATTAATCTTAGAGGGGCTTAGAGACCAAGTAAAAAGACTTGGGGAGCTAAGAATTGAGCTAGCCAGCACTGAGAAACTGCTAGCCAATGAAAATGAGCAGGTAGAGTCATTAAAGGGACTTTTACATAGCTCTAGGGATTTAGCTAGCAGATACGAGAGAGAGCTTTTGGAGAACACCAAGGTAGCTAGTGAAAAGATGGTTTACCTCACAGCTTTAGAAAACAAAAGGACTGGGGCAGCTCAGCTAAAATCATATCTTGAAATTAAAGCTCAGCTAGTCCAGCTAACTAGCCAAGCCACCACGGTAAAAGAGCAGGCTGAGCATGAACAGAATTCCCTGAAGGCAGCTAAAGAAGAGCTAAAAAATGCCCAAGACATTTTTCTCACAGGCCAAGCTGCCCTAATGGCAGCCAGCCTGACTAAGGGAGCTCCATGTCCTGTCTGTGGCTCCACAGACCATCCAGCACCTGCAGCAAGCTCCCAGGTTATACCTGATGAAATACAAATCCAGGAGCTAGAGACCCAGGTTGCCTTATTAGAAGGAAAATACTCTAAGGCTGTTGATAAACAGAATAAAAAAGAGAGAGAGATTGATTCACTAGCTAGTAAACTAGAACATCTAGAGCAGCTTTTAGGCCACTACGGTAGTATGTCCCTGACAGAGATAGAAAGGGAGATTACTGACTTAGAAGCTAAGCTAGAGCTAACTCAAAAGGCGGAAAAGCAGCTGGCTGAGCTAGATACAAAGATTAATGGAGCAAAAGAAGAAATTGATAGATATGGGGTTCAACTTGAGGAAAAAGAAAATAAGCTAAATGACTTGAAAAATAGATATTCAGCCACCAATTCTCTAGTCTTAGAACTGGAACAAACCATCCCCGAAGAGTTACAAGGGGAGGATAGCTTGCTACAAGCTATAGAAGATGCAAAAGGCCTTGCTCAACAGCTTAAGGTAGCATTGGAGCAGGCCATAAGCGGGCACAGCTTAGCAGAGGAGTCGGTAGCAAAATACCAGGCCTTAGCTGAGATGAGCTCTACTAATTATCTTAAGGCTCAGGAAAAAGCCCAGCTAGAATACGGCATATTTATGGATAGGCTCCAGGAAGCCCATTTTGCCACAATAGATGATTATGAAAAAGCATTAAAGAGCAATCAAGAAGTGGAGAGCTTGATTACCTTACTTACCCAATATGACCAAGACCTATATGCGGCCAGAGAGCGGGTTAAAAGAGCAGATTTGGCAGCGAAAGATCTGGAATTGGTGGAGCTGGATGCTTTAGAGCAGCAGCTACATGAAGCAGAGTCCTACAAGGATAATATCGTTGAGGAGGGAATAAGGCTTGGCCAGAGACTGGAGCAACAGAGAAGCTGGCTAAGGAATATTCAGGATATCAAGAGCAAGCTGGAGGAGTTAGATAAGAAGTATGCAGTGATGGGACAGCTTGCCAATATATCAAACGGGAAAAATCAAATGGGTCTTTCCCTCCAAAGATTTGTGCTAGGGGCATTGTTAGATGATGTAACAGTGGCAGCTACTGAGAGACTAAAGAAAATGACTGGGGGGCGCTATCAGCTGCAGAGGACCATGGATAGAGATAACAAGAGAGCTGCTGCAGGCTTAGCCTTAGAGGTTTGTGACAACTACACCGGTGTTAATCGCAGTGTGTTTACCTTATCTGGTGGAGAGACTTTTTTGGCATCCTTATCATTAGCCCTAGGCTTGACCGATGTGGTGCAAGCCTATTCAGGGGGAATTCACTTGGATGCAATATTTGTAGACGAGGGATTT
>CAYVRD010000138.1:0-4589 GCA_964454195.1 uncultured Clostridia bacterium | reverse complement strand
TTTGCTTTTAGAAATCCTCTTCTCCCTGGCAATCCATTTGACCTGCTTTATAGCCCCAATAATAAATTGCTGCAATTCCGACTGCGTGAACAACCCACCAACCAGTACTGGGGAAACCGAAGGTGCCTAAATGATAATTATTGTGCTTGTGCATTAGATAGCCTCCTTTATAAATCTTCTGCAACTCGACTAGCTGTTCTTTTTACTTTTTGCATTACTTGTGGATGGGCTTTTGTCGTATTGATACCTAACATATCCAACATAGGACAATACCTAGTAATACCTTCAGCCACCTTCATAGCTCCTAAAGCCATCCAAAGACTACTATCTCTGTTAATACCTTGACCCAGCATTAGTAATCCTAGAGTTATCCGTAAGTAACGGTCTATTTCACCTACATTTTTCTTCATCTTGTCATACCTCCTTATAAGCTGATTAATATGTGGTTAATCTGTATGCTGTTAGCTTTCCCTTATTAATATGAGATTATGGCTGGAGAAAGGGTTTTAATATCAGGTATTTTTTTCAAATCCTCCATTAAGTTAAATAGAGCCACGTCTTTATTTTTAGCTTCAATCATCACATCAAAATCCTGACCTATTTCTTTGGCAAAGGGTAAAAACTTCAGAAAATAAGTAGGATCAACATTATCTGCATGACTGCGCAGATCCTTTTCACTTTTGGGGGAAGATAGGTGAATTTTTGGATTAAGACCTGAGCCCTGCCAAGTGGCAAATATCCGTTCAAGCAATTGGGAAAGATCTGTATTGCCAGGATTAATCATGTGATGATGTAGGTCTAAGACCATGGGAATTTTAAGGTGTTCACAGATCTCTAGCACCTCAAGCGCATGATAGCTCTTATCATCGTTTTCTAAGATAATCCGACTGCATATTTCCTTTGGTATTTCATAATAATTATTAATAAATCTGTCTATACTTAGTTTTTTATTTTTATATGCTCCGCCAATATGCAAAACTAATTTTGCTCTATTATCTAAGCCCATTATTGTAAAAATATCATTGTGATAGCTCAAATCGGCAATTGCCGCATCTAGCACCTGGGATTTGGGGCTGTTTAATACAGTGAAGTGATCTGGATGGGCACTTACCCTTAGGTCATGCTGCTTGACATAATCTCCTAGCTCTGCAAGAGGCACAGCTAACTCCCTTTGCCAATGCCAAAAGCTAGCTAGAGGATGGGTAGCTAAAGGTATCAGTTTGGATGTTAGTCGATATATCCAAATATCATGGGCAACAGCATGTCTCATGATGCGCAATGTGTTAGCAATGTTTTCCTTGGCAATTTTCTCTAGTCGATATTTCTTAACCTCTATATCAGAAATCTTTTCAAAATTGGTCGCAGTTATGGTTTTAGAGGGAGAGCATTCAAATAGCTGAAGGGACATGGCCACAAAACCAAAACGTATTCGCATTTAGTTCACCTCAATTTTTTAGCAGCATTTTATTTTTAGACTAAAGCTCACCCAATATACTAGCACTTAGCTAGTTAGTAAAGGAATTTTAGAAATCTACGTCGAAGATAAAAAAAATGAGGTTTTTAAAGAAAACTTGAAGTGGAGTGATGTCAATGGCGATGGGAAACGGGCTAAGAATAGCTATTTCTGGTAAAGGTGGTGTAGGTAAGACAACCTTATCTTCTTTGTTAGCCCATCTATATGCTGGGGAAGGAAAAACTGTTTTAGCAGTAGATGCGGATCCAGATGCCAACTTAGGTATGGCTTTGGGTTTTAGTCCCGAAGGGCTTGCTAAAATAACCACTATCAGCAAGGATAAGGAGCTGATTAAGGAGCGAACTGGAGCGGATCCTGGCTCTATGGGTCAATTTTTCTTCCTAAATCCTAAGGTTGATGACATTCCTGATAAATACGTGGTTCAGGAGCAAGGAATTAAGCTAATGGTACTTGGTGGAGTAGAGCAGGGTGGTGGCGGATGCATTTGTCCTGAGAGCACTTTAATTAGACAGCTATTAAATCATCTAGTACTAGATAGACATGAAACCCTTATTATAGATTTGGAAGCTGGCTTGGAGCATTTAGGGCGGGGAACTAGTGGAGGAGTAGACGTATTTATCGTAGTTGTAGAACCAGGGCAGCGCAGTATTCATACAGCTCACAATATAGTTCGGTTAGCAAAAGACTTAGGAATAAATAAGGTATTTGCTGTAGTTAACAAATGTCAGCCTGAGCTGGAAGACAGGGTAGCAGCAGCCTTGGCACCAATACCGGTTTTAGGCTACCTCCCTTATCGTCAAGAGCTGGTTTTAAGTGATTTAGAGAGTGCCAATGCTTTTTCTCAAGGAATCCTAAGTCAGGAAATAGTCACTATTAAAGAAAACCTGGAGAAACTAGTCGGGAGGAACCTTTAATGATGATCGTCGCCTGTGCCAAATGCCTCAAAAAAAACGGAGAAGGAATACTCTGCCAACATTGTGATACCAGCTTTTGCTATGACTGCTTGGAGTTAAGACCACAAGAAATGGGCACCTGTCCTGAGTGTGAGCAATTTATCTGTAAAGAGTGTTACGATGGAATGGTTGAGTGTGACATAAAGGAGCGATAATAGGTTGATAGCAATACAAGGAAAAGACCTGACCAAATCCTATGGCGGGAAAGATGTATTAAAAAAGGTGACCTTTTCTGTAAATAGTGGTGATAAGGTGGGGGTAGTAGGGCCAAATGGGGCAGGCAAAACCACCTTATTTCGCTGTTTGACTGGTGAAGAGAGCCCCGATAGCGGGCAGGTCATGCTGGGCAATGGCTTACAGCTGGGAATGCTGGTTCAAGAGGTAAGTTTTCAACAGGAAAATACTCTAGAAGATGAAATGATGTCTGCCTTTGCCCCGCTGTTAGCATTAAGAGAAGACATTGAGATTCTTACAGAAGAGATTGCTAAGCAGGCAGAGGATAAAGAGAGACTTGAAAAAAGCATGCATCAATATCAGAATACTCTTCATAAATATGAAGAACAAGGTGGCTATGAAATTGAAAATAAGGTAAGGCAAGTAGCAATTGGTTTAGGATTTAGTCACCAAGACTTAAAAAAAAAGGTAAGTCATTTTAGTGGAGGTCAACAGACTAGGATAAATTTAGCAAAGCTCTTGCTATTTCAGCCTGATATTTTACTGTTGGATGAACCAACCAATCACCTAGATACTACCTCTGCCGAGTGGCTAGAGGGTTATTTAAAAGGTTACCCGGGGACAATTCTAGTTATTTCCCATGATCGATATTTTTTAGATGAGATTAGCAGCTGTATACTGGAGATTGAGCATGGAAAAGGAACTTACTATAAAGGGAATTACTCTCGCTATAAAAAGCTTAAGGCAGAGCAGTTAAAGGCTTATGAGTCTGCCTACGCTAAGCAACAGGAGTATATAAAAAACACTGAAGAATATATTGATCGTTATCGAGCAGGAATAAAATCTAAACAAGCCCGGGGACGGCAAAAACAGCTAGAACGCTTTGAGCGAATGGAACGACCAGAGGCTGAAAAAAGCTTAGGCTTTTTTTCCTTTCCCATGGTCGAGATGTCAGGGGAAAGGGTGATTGAGCTAGAAGAAGGGGCATTTAGCTATGACTCTCAAGCTAAGCCGGTTTTTCAAAGTGCCAATGGCCTAATCAGAAGAGGTGAAAAAGTTGGTTTAGTGGGTCCTAACGGCAGTGGTAAAACTACTCTTCTAAAGGTCTTGGCTGGACTACTAACTCAGGATAAGGGAGAGGTGAGGTATGGCTCCAAGGTGAGCAAATCCTACTATTCCCAGCAGCATGAAGATTTGCATCCTGAGTATGAAGTGTTGGAAGAGATAGTAAAAACAACCCAACTGGGAGAGAAGGAAGGACGAGCTTATCTTGGAAAATTTTTATTTTCTGGAGATGATGTATTTAAAAAGGTAGCAACCTTAAGTGGAGGAGAAAAAAGCCGACTAGCTCTTTTGAAACTGTTTTTAAAAGGAGCTAATTTACTCTTTCTAGATGAACCTACTAACCACTTAGACATACCATCTAAGGAAGTGCTAGAGAAGGCGCTGATTGATTATCAGGGTACTGTAGTTTTAGTTTCCCATGACAGGTATTTCTTGGATCAAGTCACCACAAAAATATGGGAATTTAAAGAGAATGGTCAAGGAATTAGTGAGTTCTTAGGCAATTACACCTATTATAGAGATAAAAAAATCAGCTACCAGTTAGCTGATAAGAGTAAAGAAAAAAATCTTCAAATTCAAAAAAAGGATTCAAATATTACTGCTAGAGAGATAAGAGAAAAGGATAAGGAAGAACAGAGGCGTCAAAGACAGCTTGCTCGGGAAATAGAAGAACTAGAGGGGAAAATTGCAGCTCTAGAGGAAGAGAAGGAGAATCTAAGCTATGTATTAGCCGAGCCTTCTACCTATAGCAATGGAGAACAAGCTAAGGAGTTGACAGAAAGGTATCAGCAAATAGACTGGCAGCTTACTGAGTATTTTAAGCAGTGGGAAGAACTGCTTAAATTGCAATAAAGCTGAAAACCACCCCGCCCATTAAGGGGGTGGTTTTCAGCATATTTAAGGTTACAATATTTTTTAATATG
>CAYVRD010000137.1:0-4621 GCA_964454195.1 uncultured Clostridia bacterium | reverse complement strand
GGTATCCCAAGCTACAGCAGTATGAATAGCATCTCCTGGACTAACCACAAGCTGTTGCTTAGCTTGAATAAAGCTGTAGTCATCACTCCATTGCCATATTTTTTGGCCATTACGGCTTATAACAAAATCATATAGCTTTCCTGATGATACCTGCTGAGTTATAGTTTGGCTGGTATTATTTCTAGCCTCAAATACAATATCAACCTTATCCCCTAATACTATTGTTTTAGGAATCACCCTTAAGTCAAAACTCATCTGGGTAGTGGATTCCTCTTTAACTACTATGTGGGTTATCTTGCCCGCCAGGTGTCGGACTTCAACCCTATCTCCTATCTGAACAGCGGCTTTGTTTTCTGGCAATTCCAGTGCTTTCAAAGCAGCTTCTTCCCTAATTACAACCCAAGTTTTGCCCCCAATTTTTTCTACAATTATCACTTCACCAACAGTCTTTTCCTCCTTCTCCTCCGTTATCTTTAGATGCTGAAAAGGTGGTGGTAAAGGCTTATCCTTCTTTTGCAGTCCTGGGGGGAGAAAGCTCTTATTGCCAGGCCCAGCCCAAGCCCCAGTGGAAAACAACAATCCCATTATCACTGCCAAGCTAATAATACCCATAATCTTTTTCTTCATACTTAATCCTTCCTTTCCCTAAGAGGTTTTGTTTTATCTATTTACCTCTACGGAAGGAAAGCTCTTTTTAAGGTGGTAGGTTCTACTATTTTCCATAACTTTTTAAGAAATCTCTGGGACTGAGCAGAAGGTGCTCCAATTCATAGTTGGATAGCTTGCCCACATCAATGCCGGCAAATTGCTCAGTGAGAGGCTTTATCTTTAGCTCAATCATAAGCAATTTATTAGTTTCCATATCCTTTGCCGAGACATTATGCTTTTCTATCAACAGCTCCTCCAGCTTGATTATAACCTCTAGTTTCATTCCCAGAAAAGTATTCCAGGATATTAAAAGCTTACGGAGATCGTTTATCAAAACGTAGGGCTGATCATGAGGTGCCAGCAGGATGGCTTCGGCAAATATTTTTTGATCACTAGTAGTAAATTTTTCTAAAAGCTTTAATCCATAACCATCCTTAAGTCTATATAAAAAGACTTTTAACATGTCATTTTCAAAAACCACATCCCGGTGATATAAGCTCAGCAGGCTATCTAGGACTTTATAAATATAGCCGCTTCGTGAGGTAATGCTACTCATATAACCCCCTCCTTTCCTAGCCTCTCTTTCCTAGTCTTTCTTTCCTAGGCCTTTCTTTCCTATATGTAAATTCGCTCTACCCAGTCTCTTCTCCTTCATCAGGGCAATATTAATATTGTATTCAGTCTCTAAGAAACTATGCTATTTTGACAGCTAGTGCAGGATTTTTCTAATAAAAAGAGAATAATATTGGTAAAATGTACCCCAGTTTGATAAAGAAGGTGATTACTTGAGTAAAAAAGTTCTTATAATAAACGATTCCCGATTCGAGCGCTTAATATTGAAGGACATGCTTTCGGAATTAGGTTATCAAGTGATGACATCTGACGAATACGATTATAGCCAGCAAATTAAAAATCACTCTCCCCATATCCTCATTGTCAATTTGACAATGGGGTCTGTTTCCGGTGATGATATCATTTTGGAGACAAAAACTGCTAACCCTGAAATCAAGTGCTATTTATCCTCCTGTAGCCCTATTAAATTCTCTAACTATATCAATAAAAAAGTCGATGGCGTTTTTCAAACACCCATCAACTCTAAGGAATTAGCTCTAGTGTTATCTAATGATATTCCAAAAGGCTTTTGTCCTTATTGTGGAAAAGAGCTGATAAATGAGCTAGCCTGTTTTCGTTTCTGCCCCTTTTGCGGAGAAAAATTTGCCGAGACATCCCCTTAGCAACTGCTAGGGGCTTTTTTCTTTATTCATTTCCTTAGGAGTAAACTTTAAGCACCTTAAGCCCGAGGAGTGATAAACCATTATCGAGGGCAGATAATGGGTTTTAAACCCATAGGCTTTACATCCTTTAGGAAATCTTTTGTCCCAAGTAACATGAAAATAGGCGCATTTATAACAGTTGATACGTTTAGTCTCCATAATGCTCCCTCCTATTCCACTAAAATTATAGCATAAAGCTTCGTTTATCGGCTAAAAATATTGATAGTTATCAATACCCTTATCTAATAAATTATGGTAAACTGTTAAACATACCAATAAAAATTAAAGGTGGATACCCATGACTAAAGTACAATTAATCGCTACTGCTACCTTTGGATTAGAGGCGATAGTAGCTCAAGAGGTTAGAGATTTAGGCTATACGGAAAACGTGACGGTAGAGAATGGAAAGGTGACCTTTACTGCAGATGTGTCTGCCATTTGCAGAACAAACCTCTGGCTGCGCACAGCGGATAGAGTGCGCTTAAAGGTAGGAGAGTTTACAGCAAAGACCTTCGAGGAGCTGTTTCAGCAGACTAAGGCCTTACCTTGGGCTGAGATCATCCCTAAGGATGCCCAATTTCCCGTTGACGGTAAATCTATTAAATCCACCTTGTTTAGTGTCTCCGATTGCCAAGCGATTGTCAAAAAGGCTGTAGTTGAAAGCATGAAAAAACGGCATAAGCTTGAGACCTTTCCCGAGACAGGCCCTCTCTATAAAATAGAGGTAGCTCTACTCAAGGACTTGGTCACCCTGACTATCGATACCAGCGGCCCTGGCTTGCATAAGCGGGGCTACCGGGAACAGTCAAACATGGCTCCCCTAAAGGAAACTCTGGCTGCTGCTCTAGTTTTACTTTCCCGCTGGCACCCGGACACTACCCTGATTGATCCTATGTGTGGCTCGGGTACTATCCCTATTGAAGCAGCATTTATCGGTCGAAATATTGCGCCAGGAATTAATCGGGAATTCATCTCGGAGGGCTGGGATTTTATCCCTAAAAAGCTGTGGCAGGAGGCTCGTAGAGAGACTCATGACCTGGCAAAATTTGATCTTCCACTAGATATTTTAGGCTATGATGTGGACTGGCAGGCATCAAATTTGGCTCGCCAAAATGCCCAAGAAGCTCAAGTGGAGGATGCGATCTTTTTTTACCGTCAGGATGTTAGAAAACTGACCTCCCAAAAGCAATACGGGAAAATAATCTGTAATCCACCCTACGGTGAGCGGCTCAGCGAACGGCCTCAGGTGGAAAAGCTTTATAAGGAAATGGGAGAGGTTTTTTTCAGTCAGCTTGATACTTGGTCTTACTATATCATCACCTCTCATCCAAATTTTGAGCAGCTTTTTGGAAGGCCTGCATCTAAAAAACGCAAGCTCTATAATGGCAACATCAAGGTTGACTACTATCAATATTTTGGTGCCCGACCTCCCAGAGAAAAAGCAACAACCCTACCCGATTAAGGGTGGGGTTGTTTTTTTCTAAATCGTTAGCTCTAATTGGCTAGTTAATTCCTCCATGGGCAGCTCAACCATCTCTTCGCCAAAGGCTTTGATGGTAATGACAGCCTTATAGCTACCTGACGGAACTGGCTTTCCATCCTGGTCTTTCTTATCCCAAGCCTCTTGCCACTCCATGCTTTTCCCAGGCTGCAGGCTACCCATAATCAACGCCATTGTAAAGAATTTGTCATGGCTATAGCGATAAACCTCCTGCCCTGCCTGATCAGTTACCACTATCTCAAACTGCTGCCCAGAGCTAAATACATACTGCTGTATCTGATCACTGATATTCGTAAGCTGGAAGGAAAATACCACTTGACCATCCTGCAGCTTATAGCTGGCTTCGGTTTTAAAATTAGCTTCCATTACCTGACCATCCTTTTGCTCAGCTGGCTGTTTCTTACCTTCCTCCAGCATGCTTTTCAGCCTGTTAATCAGCACAGCCGCTTCACCATAGGTAAGCTGATCCTTTGGTGCAAAGTAGCCGTCGCTTCGCCCCTTGATAAAGCCGTTAAAGTAGGCAAGCATCACATAGTGTCTATACTCTTGACTCATTTGCTCTTCATCATTAAAGACCATCACCATGGGGATAACCATTTCATTTAGATCTTGGCCTGTCTCTAGTGCCCATACCTGAATCAGCTTAGCTACCACTTCTTCTCTAGTGGCCTGCTCAAATTTACAAGCTATGTCTAAGTCTAAAGAGTGCACTAACAGCTTTTCCAATTGGCTGGCAGTTATGTGCTGGTTTAGCTCATTTCCTGCAAACACCTCTGACACTTGCTTATGCACTGCCAATTTCTCTACGTATCCCTGAGCCCAATGTCCCTGGGGGGATGTCTTGGCCTCTCCTGCCAAGACTGACACAGCCAGGGCGGTGCACAGCACACCTCCGATGATAGCTGTTTTAATCGTTTTGTTTCCCATGTGTTTATCGCCTCCTAATTTAAATATTTTGTTGCATTTTAAATTAATAGACGACGAGGATTACAATATTGTTCCCATTACTTTTCCTGTAAATTGGCAGAAGTAGCTACTAGGTGATATATCCTTAGTCCCTGCTCCACAAACTTTAGCTCATATTCGGTGGCCACATTGTCATCCGGTGGATTGGCGTATAGGTCTAGGTAAACCTGCTCCAGTAGCCAGCCCTCCTGACTAAGCTCTTTTAAGGTAAACTCAAATAGCTGGGGGTTAT
>CAYVRD010000136.1:0-4712 GCA_964454195.1 uncultured Clostridia bacterium | reverse complement strand
TACATTTCCACTAACTTTTCTGCCGCTGATTTTATTTCTTGGCTAGAGGCTAGACACTGCTGAGTACTCCCTGCAGCATTTTGAGCTATATCGCTGACGTTTTCCATAACCTGCTCCACCTGATCCATTGCCGTTGTAACTGTTTGGGCCAGGGGTAGCTGCTCTTTGATTATATCTGCAATTCTAACCACATTATTTGAGGTAGTTGAAACATTTTCAGCAATTTTTGTAAAAACTGCCTCGGTCTTGCTCACTACAGCCACACCTTGATCAACCTCCTGCAGGCTATCCTGCATCATGGTCCCAGTGTTGCCTATCTCTTCCTGAACACTTCTAATTAAATCACTTACCTCTTCAGCTGCTCTCTGGGTTTCTTCAGCCAGCTTACGCACCTCTTCTGCAACTACAGCAAAGCCCCGGCCATGCTCTCCAGCTCTAGCTGCTTCAATAGCTGCGTTTAGTGCCAGCAGATTCGTTTGGTTTGAAATGGTGCCAATAGTCTCCATTATCTTGCCAATGTCAGTAGATTTCTGCTCTAGGGCTTGAACCAATTGGCTGCTGGCCACCACCTTTGTATTGACCTGTTTCATTTTATCAATAGTCTCTTTAACTATTAGCCTGCCCTCCTCTAAGGCATTCCCCATGGGAGCCACATCCCTTACTGCTTCCTGCGCCTTTTGGCCACTATCAGCTAGCCCTCTGCTCAGCTTGGCTATCGCTTCCTTTGTTTCTATTACACTCTTATTTGTTGTATCTACTCCAGAGGAAAGCTCTTCAGCTCCAACCGCGATCTGCTTGATTGCCTGAGTTATTTCTTCAGCCGCCGAGTTCAACTCTCTGCTGCTTAAGCTTACCTCCCCAGAGGAATGCTGAGTTTTATCTAACAGCTCCCGCAGATTCTCTATCATCAAATTGCAGTTTCTGGCCAACAGCCCAACTTCATCCTTGGACTTAATATCTAGTCCGACAGTAAGATTTCCTTTAGCTACCTTATAGGTCACATCTATAATTTTATTTAAGGGAGAAATAATCATCTTTTTTGTTAGAATGTAGATTATCCCGGTAACTACCACTAGATTAATAACAGTGCTAATGTAGACAGCAAACTGACCTTCTAGCTGGGTAACTATATTAATGGCATCATTTAGCCATTTAGCGATAATGGGACTTATCACTAATGCCGCCACTACCGCCGCAATAAATTTTACCCGCACACTTACTATTTTCATGTAGGTTATCTTTTTTTTGCCCGTACCCCTATTGCTTTGATTACTCATATAGCTTCCTCCACTTTTTTTATTTGATACCGTATGAGCTCCAGCGGCTTGAAACCAGCTTTACCACATCCTCTTGGGGAATCACCTCATCAGGGTACTGAGGTTTCATGCGGGCGTCAATAATAATAGGCCCCTCATAGCAGATCTTGTTATGCTGGATGTTGGCGTGGGCGTAAATGTCGTGAGCTGGGTCAAATCGGGTAAAGACAGTCCACAAAAAGCTAGTTTGATCTGTCAGCTTGTCCACATCGTCTACTAGGATTACCAGCTGCCAATCTCCCAGCTGGGCTTGGTGTTTTTCCGCTAATATTTTCGGTAGCTCTTCATTTTCACTGTAGCTTTTTCCAGATACCATTAGGCAGCCTTTGCAATAGGGTCTCACCTTCTCTATGCCCCATAGATTGCCTCCCTGGTAGCTGTCTGCCAGCTGACGAACCGGTTGGCCCAAGCCAGTCATAATCGCCTTGCTGCCTTGATTTAGCTTTCGGCCAGTATAGTCCAGGGTATCCATAGACGTATTATTAATGATCAATAAATCCTGTTCAGGCTTAAATCTTGCTAATACCTTCTCTAAAAGCTCTTTAAAGTTAGCCAGGTCAGTTGACTGATCTGTAACTATTAAGAACTTAGTTAGGGTTAGCTGCCCCTCACCCAGAATTCTAAAGGCATGGGCTAGAGCTTCTCGATAGTAGCTTTCCCGCACTACTGCTGCTGCCAAGGTATGGAATCCGCTTTCTCCGTAAGTCCAAAGAGATTTTATCCCTGGCATAACTACTGGAAACATTGGCGAAAGCAAGCTTTGGAGGTATTCACCGATATAGTAATCCTCTTGACGTGGCTTACCTACCACAGTAGCAGGGTAGATAGCATTCTTACGATGATATACCTGCTTTACATCAAATACAGGAAAGTCGTGGGTCCAGGAGTAGTAGCCATAATGGTCACCAAAAGGCCCCTCGGGTCTGCGCACTCGGGGAGGCACCTGGCCACAAATGGCAAATTCCGCTTCCGCCACTAAAGGGTGGGCTAGATTTGGGATATCGACTAGACTCAATTTCTCTCCCATTAAAAAGGAAGTAAACAACAGCTCCGGCAGCTGCTCTGGTAGCGGTGCAATTGCCGTAAGTATTAAAGCTGGAGGTCCACCTAAAAAAACTGTTGTAGGCAGGGGCTGATTTAACAGCTCTGCTTCATAATGGTGAAACCCTCCCCCTTTTTGAATTTGCCAGTGCATCCCGGTTTGGTCAGCCTGAAAAATTTGCATCCGATACATGCCTAGATTATGCTCTTTTGTCTGAGGGTGCTCAGTGTAGACTAGGGGCAAAGTCACAAAAGGCCCCCCATCCAACTGCCAGCCAGTTAGGGCTGGTAGCTGGGTCATATCTACTGGATTCATCTGATTTGCCAGCACCGGAGCTTTGGCAGTACCGACTCTCTGAGTTCCGGATTTAGCCAAGTCCATAAGCCATTGCCTCTCCTGCCAAAGGGTTGAAAGCTTGGGGGGCATCAAAAGATTGAGGGCATGCACTGCTTTTTTTACCAGCTCCTCCGGCCTAGGTCCGGTGACCATATCTACTCTTGCTCTTGTACCAAAAAGGTTGGTCACCACAGGGAAGGGACTGCCTTTGACCTTATTAAATAATAGGGCAGGGCCTCCCTCTTCTATTACTCGCCTATGGATTTCTGGAATCTCTAAATAGGGATCTACTTCCACTGATATTTCTGCCAGCTGTTTTTCTTGTTTTAGCTTATCAATAAAGGAACCGAGATTTTTATACATTTTATCACCTCTAAATAATGCAATTATTTGGTTAATAATAGTCCTATTCTATTTTTTTATTATAATCTCCTGCCTGTTAGAGGCTATTCCTGTCTAAACAGGCTTTAATAAATAGAGCTACAGGTATATAATGATGATAAAAACGAAATGAGGAAAATGGGCTATGCATTATTTTGCTGGAATTGTAGTGATCTTAGTAGGAGTAATACTGTTGCTAAATAATATGGGTCTGACCGAGATTTCTATTGGCTATTTATTTAATACCTATTGGCCACTAATTCTTGTTTATTGGGGAGCTACCTTCTTGATTGGGGGAGCTGGTAAAAATAAACCTACTGATGTGAAAAGCCACTGGTCTTTTGGTCAAATATTATCTGGTGTCTTGCTAATATTTCTTGGTGTAATTTTAATTGGCAATAACCTAAACCTACTCAACATCGACTTATCTAGTTTTTGGAAGTTATTTTGGCCAGTGATTATCATTTTTGTTGGCATAAGCCTCTTAAGGGGAAAGGTCAATAGAAATACTGGTAATATTGCCTTTATGAGCGGGATAGCTCTGGGTAAAAACTCTTCTTTTCCTTTAAAAAGCGAGTCTTATATCGCAGTGATGGGAGGAATCGAAATCAACCTAACAAAGGCTGATATACCAGAAGGTGAGACGGTGCTAGATTTGACTGCGGTTATGGGAGGTATTGAGATTACTATTCCTGAAGACTTGCCGGTCATC
Organism: uncultured Clostridia bacterium; assembly: GCA_964454195.1. Lineage (GTDB taxonomy): Bacteria > Bacillota > Desulfitisporia > Desulfitisporales > JAWSUQ01 > CAYVRD01. The sequence continues at coordinate 925 of CAYVRD010000136.1, read as the reverse complement.
TGTGAAGGAATGGTAGCATTAGGAGGAATTGACTTCCTGGGCGAAGAGGCTGGTGGCATCATCGCCACTAAAAAAATGTCCTACAAGGTAAATCCCGAAGCTCAAAAGCTTTTAATCATCAGAGGTCGTGCAGTTATGGGAGGCATAGAAATAAGAAGCAGGTAATCAAATTAGGCAAATGTGCACCTATATCCACTATTTACATACCATGTATTAAATAGTAATTTTTTTGGAGGTGAACAGCTTGCCTAATTATTTATCTGATCCAAGGATAAAAATATTTTTGCCTAGCAGAAGACTGCACCTGCTTACAGGAGAACAGCTTGTAAAAGAATATCCGGTAGCTATCGGTAAACCCAGCACACCCACTCCGGTGGGAGAGTTTTCTATCCGGGCAAAAATAATGTATCCTGGCGGTGTTTTCGGTACTCGGTGGATGGAGTTTAAGCCCCATTATGGAATCCATGGCACAAACAATCCTGCATCTATAGGAACAATGGCGTCTCTTGGCTGCGTCCGCATGCATAATTCGGATGTAGAGGACCTATTTAGTAGAGTGAGAATGGGAACACCGGTAATTATTGTTAATGCTCCTATCGATGGTCCCCATTTTCCCTTGGAACCTACTAATCCAAGCAATCCAATAAATCCGGGCAACCCAAGTGGCTCTCCTGGTCTAAAAACCTATATTGTTAGATCTGGAGATACCCTATGGAAAATTTCTCAGCGTTTCGGCACTACCATATCTCAGATCTTAGCTGTAAATAACATCCCTAATCCCCATCAGCTTCAAATCGGCCAGGTTATCAATCTTCCTTAATCAAAAAAAGGCGCAGCTTTATGGCTGCTCCTTTTTTGATGAATTAAAACCTCGATTATGACTAAGAATAAAACTAGTTAACATAAAAAGAAACACCAGAAGGCT
>CAYVRD010000135.1:0-4833 GCA_964454195.1 uncultured Clostridia bacterium | reverse complement strand
ATATATTAGGTCCGCCACCACCAAATGACTGTGCTCTTCCCTTAGCTTCACTAAGGGCTCAGCCTCAGTATGGGGATACATACCTACTGGAGTTGTATGCACTAGCAGGTGGCTCTCCCCCAATGTTTGATGAATTCTTTTTTCATCCCCTAGCTCTAATAGCTGTACTGGTATGGAGTATTCATTGCTGATAGCGGCTGCTGTTTTCTCAGCAGCCTGGGGGCTTCGATAAATAATTGTAATATCTTTAGGCTGCTCATCAGCTAGGGCCAACGCTACACCTTTAGCCGCTCCACCAGTCCCTATAAGAACAATTTTTTTTGCCCTTGCTTCAAAGCCTTTATCTTGAAGGGAGTGGACAAATCCAATACCATCAGTGTTATGCCCAATTAGCTGTCCATCTTTATTTACTATGGTGTTTACCGCTCCCATTGCTTTTGCTTGGGGTGAGAGCTGGTCTAACAGGGGCACTACCGCTTCCTTGTAGGGAATTGTAACATTAGCTCCTGTTACATTAAGGCCCCGCAAGCCTTTGATTGCATTGGTTAGCTGATCAGCCTCTACCCTTGCGGCAAAGTACACATAGTTTAGTCCCAAATGGGCAAAGGCACTATTGTGCATAGCTGGTGACATGGAGTGACCTACCGGGTTACCAAGAAGTACACATAGCTGAGTATATCCATCAATTACTCTTCCCTGGCTAACTTCCACACTATCTACCCCGTTTCAGCACTACCCGCTCTAAAAAGCGCGCGAACTTGGTGCCAATAAACTCCTTAGTATTTATAGGCAACACTAGAATAGTGTAGATTCCCAGCCTATTCCCACCAAGTACATCGGTGAATACCTGGTCGCCTACCATGGCTGTGTTCTCCTTAGTGGCACCTAATAGCTCAATTGCCTTGCGGTAAGATTTTCTTCTAGGCTTCTGAGCCTTTGAGATAGCAGGTATCCCTAGTTCTTTTGCGGCTGAGCTTACCCGATCTGCTGTATTATTGGAAAGCAAGCAGGCCTTAATACCATAGCTATCCAACTGGGCAAACCATTGGACAGCTTTAGGTGGCAGCTGATGATTGTTCCACTCGGTAATGGTGTTATCCAAATCTATTAGTAGAAACTTAATTCCTTTTTTTTGAAGCTTGGTTAAATCTATGTGAAAAATTGAGTCAACAGCCTCGTTTGGCTGCAATAACTTCAGCATCTATTACATCCTCTCTATCATATTAGCTCTAACTGAACGCTAGGGACACAGGTCATACAGGCAGAGCACTTTTTCTTTACTATCTCTGGTAGTTCCTTTTGGAATTCTCCTTGGATCAGCATCTTAGCAGCCAGACCACCAACTGCTTTCGCCTGGAGGATTGTTTCACTAACCAATGTGGGAGCAACTGCCGATCCACATACAAAAACACCATGATTGGCGGTTTCGATGGGATTCCACTTGGGATGAGCCTCCTGGATAAATCCAAAGTGGTCTACCCCTACATTTAACATCTCCGCAAATTGCTTTAATTTATGCCTTGGTCTAACCCCATCGGCTACTACAAGCAGATCGGGATAAAAGGTTAGGGTATCTCTTAAGTTTACATCATAAGCCCTGATTTGTAGCTTCGGATAGAGGTTTATGACCGCATCATGACCCGCTTCTAGCTGTAAAAAAACTACGCCCATATCCCGAGCCTTGATATATACCTTTTCCCATAGACCAAAGGTTCTCAAATTGCGATAGATTACCGTAATTGTCATATGGGGATACTGCTCTTTTATCTTAATAGCACTTAGTACAGTCTGGACACAACAGGTGCGCTTGCAAAAAGGCAATCTGGAGCCAGTAGTTCCGCATTGGAGAAAAAGAAGGTGATTTATGTTATCTCCCTCTTGAGCCAGGCGTTGCTCCAAATGACTTCCCATGACAACATGGGGATGATCAATCAACTCAGGAATTACTGGTTCGCTTTCACCACCTACAGCTAAAATCAGTGCTCCGTGCTGCATATTTTTTATCTTTCCGACACTTTTGCCCTTTTCCCGCACTGTAATGTTGCTGGCAAAGTCGCCCAAAGCCCCTTTAATGCCAACAATGTCCGAGTTTAAATAAACAGTTATTAGAGGCTCCTGATTGACTTTTCTCATAAGCCCTGCCAGGTACTCCAAGTAATCAAAGCCCTCGGTTTTTATAGGAATATCGCTAAGCTTTCCTCCTAAGGTATTATTCTGCTCAATTATGATAGAAGGTAAACCCTGCTCAGCCAAAGTTACAGCTGCAGTAAGTCCAGCTACACCACCACCTACAATAAGGGTAGTCTCCTTCTCCGTATACCGCATCTGGGGTAGAGCATTTCGCAGATCCTTGTTGATAAGAGCTGTAACTGCACCCACATCTATCATTATTTCTGGGACTGTCTTAGGGGCGATAAATCCACCTATCCCATAGATACCAGGCACATTACTTGCCAGCTGCCCCCCAGTTTCCACGGCTAAAAATCCGTTTTCGGTCAATTCTAATCCCATCAATTTAGATATATCAACACGTTTTTTGCTAGGTTGTAATCCTACAGCCAAGACTGCCATATCGAATTCTTCATGAATTACCTCGCCTTCAAAAAAGTATTGTAAAAGAAGATTATTATTTGTTGGATCTTCCTTAATAGTGGAGACCATTGTTCGAACAAAATTTATACCCATTTCTTTAGCCTTTGCCAAGTACTCTTCAAAGGATTTACCGTGGGTGCGCATATCTAAGTAAAAAATAGTAATTTCCAGCTTTGGAAACTGCTCTTTTAAAAACATTGCCTCTTTTAATGAATACATGCAACAGACACTGGAGCAATAATCTGCTCCTCTATGACAATCTCTGGAGCCCACACATTGAATAAAGGCTACCCTTTTGGGCTCTTTTCCATCGCTGGGTCTCAGTATTTTTCCACCTGAAAGCAAGTCCCATCTGGCATGCTCCTCCAGCTCTAAGCTGGTAATAACATTTTTATAGTAGCCATAGCCATATTCTCCTCTTTTTACAGGAGCAAAGGTATCATAGCCTAATGATAATACTACTGCACCTACTGTCAGCTCCCTGTGTCCTTTAACAGATAAAATGTCAGCACAAAAGTTACCTTTTTGACCTGAAAAACCAACTAGATGACCATTGTAAATAACTTCAATATTTGGATGTTGTACTACCTGATTTACCTTTTCATCATAGCAATTGCAAGGGTTAATACAATTAAAAACTGCGCTATTTGAATGGTGACATAAATGTTGATCTTCGTCCTTAGTCTGGGGTTTAGTTTTGCTATAAAGGCTACTTTCTTCAGTAATCAAATATACTTTGTAGCCTAGCTGGGCAATATAAAGAGCAGAAATAGTCCCTGCCGATCCACCGCCAATAATAAGTACAGAATTAGAAGTCTTATTGGCATTATGAGCATTAAATGGAGTTTTAGGAAATAATAAATTATTCATATTTTCACCCTCTGCCCTTAAAGATATTTGTATATTTTACTTACCTTTAACTAATGTTAAAGGATTGATAATATGCCTTGAAAAACACTTGCTATTTACTTCCGCTTCACCTAGTGCCAAGGCCAGTAATTCAGTAATGTGAAATACTGGAATCTTTCCTTTATTTTGCTGCCTACTATCAAGATTCATCTGACATAGGGGACAGATTGTTACTATTGCATTTGCTCCTGCCCTTACTGCTTCCTGAGCCAGCTTGGTAGCCAGCTTTTCCACTATATTAGCTTTATGCAAAGCTAAACTAGCACCACAGCAATCAGTTTTATAAGACCAGTTAACACAGGAGATTCCGGACGCCAAGAGAATTTCTTCAATTTTCTTAGGCTGCTCTTGTTCATCTATATCTATAATGCCTGCGGTTTTCTTCAATAAGCATCCGTAGTAGGGTGCTACCCTAATATGAGACAGCTTGCCTATTGATTTTGATTTTAAACGTTCTAAAATATCTGGCTCAGACAAAAATTGCAAGACATGCTTTACATTAATTGTTCCAGAATATCCATATCCAGTTGATTGAGCCACCTTCTCATTAGCCTTCTGGTAGCCTTCATGACCTGCTTGTATGCCATGATGGGATTCTAATAAAATACTATAGCAAGCCACGCATGGCACAATCATATCTTTTCCTATTCTTTCTGCTTGAGCCAAATTTAGTAGAGGTAGGCTGGATGCCAAGAGCTTGTTTTGGGTTTGAACCATATCAGCCCCACAGCAATACCAATTGGGTAGCTCTTGCATACTAATCCCAATTTTAGTCATGACCATCAACAGAGACTCGTGAAACTCGATGCTGGTAGTCTGTAGAGAACAACCGGGAAAGTATGTTACTTCCACTTTTCCTCCTCCTTTGTCAACTCTATTAGTCTATTAATATTCTCTTTTCTTAAAGGTGTTATAGGTTTTAGCTTCAATTTACCCTTAGCTAGCATATTAAGTCCTAGCCCTAAGTCATGGAGATAGCTAAAGGTGTTATTATTTCTATTTAATAAAATACTCATCTCGTGTATTCTACCATATTTTTTTATGGATTGGTTAAAAGCTTTATAAAAATTCGCCGAATTTTTATCAGCTTTATTATTTTCAAGAGCTAGGTTTTTGAGATCACTAAACACTTTTGCCACATCAACATTATTAGGGCATCTGGAGCTACAGGTTCTGCAATTCATGCAAAACCATAGGCTCTGACTAGAAATTACCTTATCAAAATTTCCTAGCTGCACTAGTCTAATAACCTCATTAGGCTTTAAGTCCATCTCATTGCTAACTGGACAACCTCCTGAGCATTTGCGACATTGATAGCAGTGTTTAACAGAT
>CAYVRD010000134.1:0-4913 GCA_964454195.1 uncultured Clostridia bacterium | reverse complement strand
AATAAATTGATTTCTTCAAAGAAATTATTAAAAAAGGGTACAAAGCAAAAAGCTCAGCTGTGTATGATATTGCGTAAAGAAGGATATGGTGTTACTATAATTGATGGTCAAGGTAGACATGGAATACGAAGAATCCTACACATTATTTTAACCCGCAAACACTTGCCTAAGCTTATGGATTTGATAGATCAATGGGATAGCAGGGCCTTTGTTACTGTTTTTGACGCTAGACAGACCAAGGGTGGCATTCTCAGTCCAATTTTTGGCAAACAAAAATAGATAGCAATTTTCTTAAATGGTGATAATATAAATAAGGTAAATGATACATTATCCTACTATTGGATATGATAAAGCATACAAATGGGAGTGATTGGCTTGGGAGAAATGGTCAAGGTGGGTGTTTTTGATTCGGGACTAGGTGGCCTTACAGTAGCCACAGAGATTTTCAATCAATTGCCCTGGGTGTCATTAGTGTACTATGGTGATACGGCAAACGTTCCTTACGGAGAAAAAACTCCTCAACAGCTCAAAAGTTTTGGCGATCAGATATGTGACTTCTTTATAAAAGAGAAGGTAGTAGGTATCTTGGCAGCCTGCAATACTAGCTCTTCTGTTTCTTTAGCATTTTTACAGGAAAAATACAATACAATACCAGTGATTGGTGTAGTGAAGCCGGGGGTTCAGCTGGCATTAGCTACTACCAAAAACCAAAAGGTGGGCGTTATCGCTACAGAAGCTACTGTTCGCAGCAGGGCTCATCAGCAGGTAGCGGCTGAGATAGATTCTAATGTACATATTTTTAGCCAGAGCTGTCCTAAATTTGTGCCCCTGGTAGAATCGGGGATGGTAAACACCATTGAGGCTGAAATAGCAGCTCAAGAATACCTGGAGCCTCTTTTAGAAAAGGGGATAGACACCTTGATTTTGGGCTGTACCCATTATCCTTTTTTAGGTCAAGTGATCAATCATGTCTCTAAGCACAAGCTGCAATTGGTCAATCCTGCCTATACAACTGTCAATATTTTGGCCAGCTTGTTAGCGGCTAAAGGCTACAGTAATGCGGATAAGGTGGAACACAGATTTTATGTCAGTGGTGATCCCCAATCATTTAAAGAAGTGGGTCAAAGGTTAATTGGAGAGAGACATTTGCCTGTAGTGCAAAAGAAGACGCTGGGGGTTTAAAGTAGCATGAAAAAGAAAATAGGTATTACTACTACCGTGCCGGCAGAAGTAATTTACGCGGGAGGAAGAATTCCGGTAGATTTAAACAATATATTTATCACCCATGAGCAAGCTGGAAAATATGTGGAGCAGGCTGAGATGGCGGGCTACCCAAGAAATCTTTGCGGATGGATAAAGGGCCTATATGGAGTAGCGAGAGAACTGGAGGACCTAGAAGCAATTGTTGCTGTAACCCAAGGGGACTGCAGTAATACCCATGCTCTAATGGAAACCTTGGAGATGGAGGGAATAAAGATAATCCCCTTTGCCTTTCCCTATGATGGGGATTTGGACATGCTCCGCCTGCAGATGGAGAAATTTATGGGCTATTTTAAAGTAGGCTGGAAGGAAGTGGAGCAAGCAAGAGAGAATTTGCTAGAGGTAAGAAAGCTAGTTTGGGAACTGGACCGTATGACATGGGAGGATAATCTAGTAAGCGGATTTCACAACCACCTATTTCAAGTTAGCTGCAGTGATTTTAATGGTGACCCTCAAGGCTTTAGTAAGCAAGTTGAGCTTTTTATTAATGAAGCTAGGCATCGTCATCCCTTTGAGGAGGAAGTGCGCCTGGGGTATATTGGAGTGCCCCCAATAATCACTGACCTATACCCTTATTTAGAGCAAATTGGGGCGAGAGTGGTATTTAACGAGGTGCAACGTCAATTTACTATGCCTTTTCCAGATACAGATATATTGCAGCAATATTTAAATTATACATATCCCTATAATGTTTTTAAAAAAATTGAAGATATTAAGCAGCAGATAGAGCTGCGGAATATTGACGGTATTATTCACTACACCCAAAGCTTTTGTTTTCGTCAAATTGAAGACATCATATATCGGCAAAAGCTAGATGTACCAATTTTAAACTTGGAGGGAGACAAGCCGGGTTTAATGGATGCCCGCACAAAAATGCGGATAGATTCCTTTGTTGAAATGCTGAGGTGATAAGATGTGTTTGCAGGTATTGACTTGGGTAGTCGAAAGGTAAAAATAGCCGTATTAAATAATCGGAGGGAAATAATTTACAAGAATCAGTTTGACACAATAAGCTTTTACCGTCATTACGGCAGGAAAGAAGGAGACCAGCTATTAATAGACTTTTCTCAGCTAGGGATGCCGTCCTTTGATAAAATTGTTTCCACCGGCTATGGACGGCTAACTGTTAAATTAAAGGGTGCTAAGGTTATACCAGAGCTTAAAGCTCATTTGCTGGGAGCTGTAGAACAAACTAAGCTAACTGATTTTACCCTGATCGATTTAGGGGGGCAGGATAGCAAGATAATCAAGGTGCGTCAAGGAAAGATGGTTGACTTTCAAACAAATGACCGCTGTGCCGCCAGCAGTGGCCGATACCTAGAAAATATGGCTAAAGTCTTGGGTATTAGTATTGATGAATTGGCTAACCATAGTGAAGACCCTGTTGATCTCAGCTCCACTTGTGCAGTATTTGGCGAATCGGAGTTAATTGGGAAAATAATTGAAGGTTACTCAGTAGGAAGCTTAGCTGCGGGTGTAAACTACACCATTTTTAGGCGTATTCAGCCAATGTTGGTTAAAGCAATGAGTCCGGTAATAATTTTTACTGGAGGAGTAGCATATAATCAAGGCTTACAAGAGATTATAAAGAAGGAAACTGGTGCTCAGCTAGTAGTGCCCCAGTGGCCAGAATACAATGGTGCTATAGGCTGTGCAGTGATGGATATATAAAATGCTTAGGAGTTGATGTTTTTTGATAAGATTAAATGGAAGAAGCATGGATCAGTTGCGGGAAATAGATATTACCCCAGATTATCTGATACACCCAGAGGGGTCAGTGTTAATTTCCATGGGAAAAACAAAGGTAATTTGTACTGCTACGGTAGAGGAGAAGGTGCCTCCTTTTATGAAGGGTGAAAACAAGGGATGGGTTACAGCCGAATACTCAATGCTGCCTAGGGCTACCGGAATGAGGACTGTGAGAGAGTCTACCCGGGGTAAGGTAGGAGGCAGAACCATGGAAATACAGCGTTTAATAGGTAGATCCCTTAGATCTGTCATAGACTTATCTCTGTTAGGGGAGCGAACTGTGCTGGTTGACTGCGATGTGATTCAAGCTGATGGGGGAACTAGAACTGCAGCTATTACCGGGGCCTTTGTGGCCTGTATGCTAGCCTTTGGCAAGCTTAAAGCGGAAAAGAAGATTGAAAAGCTGCCCGTTGCTGATTTCTTAGCTGCAATTAGTGTGGGGAAGGTAGAGGGACAGCTATTGCTAGACCTGTGCTACCAAGAGGATTCTAAGGCAGAGGTAGACATGAACCTGGTGATGACTGGCAGAGGCAGCTTGGTAGAAATACAAGGGACTGGAGAGGAAAGCACTTTTACCCGAGCAGAATTAGAAGAAATGATTTTACTAGGTGAGAGGGGTATTCAACAATTGATTCAGGCACAAAAAACAGCCTTAGGCTCTCTAGCAGGAATGGTGGGAATATAATTGAAACAAATAGTTTTGGCAACAAAAAACAAAGGGAAAATTAAAGAATTTTCTCGATTGCTTGCAGATGTGGAAGTAGAAATCATGGGCATGGATAGCTTTCCCCATATTGTACCGGTAGAGGAAACAGGTGCAACTTTTGCTGAAAACGCAATTTTAAAAGCAAAACAGGTGGCTGAGGAAACCGGATTAATTGCAATTGCTGATGATTCGGGGCTAGCTGTGGATTGTTTAGATGGAGCTCCAGGAGTTTATTCAGCTAGATATGCGGGAGAGCATGGAGATGATGGGGCAAATAATCATAAGCTTCTTGAAATCATGAAAAATATACCTGCAGAGAGGCGCCAGGGTCGTTTTCATTGTGCCATAGCTATAAGTCTACCCGGTGGTCAGAAGACGACAGTGGTAGAGGATGTTTGCCAAGGCAGTATTGCCTATAAAGAGGAAGGGGACAATGGCTTTGGATATGACCCCCTATTTATACCTGATGGCTTTAAAAAAACCATGGGGCAGATGGAGGAGGATGAAAAGAACAAAATTAGTCATCGAGCAAAGGCTGTAGCAAAGGCTGTAGCCATATTAAAAAAGCTAATTGGATAATAGAATCAAAGGGATTGAGGAATTGATATAAAATGATAAGAATTGGTGTGGTAAGCGATACTCATGGTCACTGGCAGCAGGTAGCAGCGGCATTGAAAACCTGGGAGAAGATTGACTTAATTTGTCACGGAGGAGACTTTTACACTGACGGGATAGCTTTAGGTAAACACTTAAATATTGATACTAGAATAGTGGCAGGAAATTGCGACCCGGGGAAGTGGGAGCAGGAGCTATTGTTTGAGATTGGCCAAAAGCGCATTTTTCTAACTCATGGACATAATTACGGTGTAAAAAAAGATTACCAGAGGCTGTATTACAAGTCTTTGGAAATAAAAGCAGATATAGTAATCTGCGGGCATACCCATATACCAATTTACTTTAAACAGGATGACATAGTGTTTGTAAACCCGGGTAGTCCAACTAGCTCGAGAAACTATAGTGCTGGCAACTACGCAATTATCGAAATAAACAAAAGTGTAGTATCAGTGGAGATTTGCGATCTATTTTAAAATAATTATTGACTTAATTTGTGGAATATGATACATTATATCTTGTCGATTGGAACGGGGCGTAGCGCAGTTTGGTAGCGCACCTGGTTTGGGACCAGGGGGCCGGGGGT
>CAYVRD010000133.1:0-4993 GCA_964454195.1 uncultured Clostridia bacterium | reverse complement strand
TAGCTCACTATACTTTATTTGGAGGTCTATGACAACTATCCTAACATAGAGGGAAAGACAATCCACATTCAACTCAGACTCTACTATAGGCTTTTTAGATGCTACCGATAGGTATGACGATGAATTTTTTAAAGACAATATTTTAGTAATGGTATTGATTGAAGAATCGAGCGGTTCTAATCGACATGAAGTAACTGAAATAAAAAGCAGTGAAAAACAGGTTGAAATTGGCATTAAAAGAAAAATGCCAGAAATAGGAACAACCGATATGGCCCAATGGCATATTATAATAGAATTGGAGAGAGCTACATTCAACAAAAATGCAGAAATAATAGTAACTATGGAATAGAAGATGTATTTTCGCTATCTCTAGAAGATAAGCCAGTAAAGGGAAACAGAAGTTACCTTTGCTGGCTATTAGCATATCTAGCTCTATGATCAACTACATCATTCAGGATTTGTATAGTAAAATCATTAATGGTAGAATAAAAATATATCCAAACCTAAAATCGAAAGGACAAAGGTGACTAATAAATGATAGAAATAGATAAAAAAACAAACCTTGCAGTTGGAGAAGTGGGTCTTTTAAGAGTAATAAGGACCACAGATGTTGGTGCTATTTTAAATTGGGGTCAAGGGAAAGAATTGTTACTACCTCTTAAGGAGCAAATTGGTAAGGTTATAGAGGGAAACTCATACTTGGTGGGTATATATAATAATGATATTACTAATGAGATATCGGCAACTATGTACATATATGATTTACTAAGCTGCGAATCACCCTATAAAAAAAATGATAGAGCCTACGGAACCGTGTATAACATAAATAAGGAAATTGGAGTTTTTGTAGCTGTAGACAATAAGTATCATGGGCTAATTCTTAATAAGGAATTATATGGAGATTATGCAATAGGTGACAATGTAGAAGTAAGAATAAAAAATGTAAGAGATGATGGTAAGCTGGAATTAAGTATGAGAAATGAAGCTTACAATGAAATAGAGAGCGATGCAAAAAAGATCATAGAGCGATTGAAGTTAAGTGGTGGTAATATATTGATGAACGATAAAAGCTCTCCTGATCATATAAAGGCAGAGTTGAATATGAGTAAAAGCGCCTTTAAGAGGGCTGTTGGGAGACTTTTAAAAGAAGGTGCAATAAAAATCACAGATGAAGGTATTGAGCTGGTGTGGAAGTAGTACTTAGGAAAGGGAAAGAAAAGCTCCCTTCCTAAACCAGAACTTTATCGTTGCATGATAATAAATGCAAAAAAAAGGTAAGTTTATCATTTTTGTATAATATTATAAATGAGTTAGGAATAACCAATAAATATATAGAGGTGATAATATTGAATGACCAACCAACTAAAAAAGATAATAACTTCATACCAATACTTTATTATTGGGGAGCTTTTTTTGGATGGGTTATAGGTATGATTTTTACTAAAGTTTATCAGCTTTGGGCTGTATGGTTTTATGGAGAAGGTAGTAGAATAGCAGGAGTTGATGGATGGTGGACAAATTCCCCGCCACTATGGGCAACTGCTTATAATCATCCGCACACATTTAATGTTGTTTTAACTACATTTTTTATTATAATGGGTCTGCTTTTTGTGAAATTTCTTTTAGAATATAATTTTATAACAACTGACAAAAGATAAATTATTTAATAATATATAGCATTCTGGAGGGAAGAGTGATTTAAAGCTATCGGGTATCTGAAAAAATAATTTAGTTTACATAATATATATTATAGGAAGTAATAAGTTATTTTGGGGTTAGCAGTTTCTTTTATAGTAACAAAAAAGCTCCTCATATAACCAGACAATAATTGAACTGGTTTTATGAGGAGTTATCGAGGGCCTTATCTAATAACCTATTCTTCATTTATGGGCAATGCTAAAAGTATAATTTGGCCAGCATAGATATGACCATCAATATTGTTTAGTTTTTTTATATCATAGATAGTCTTGCGAATATCCTTAGAATCTGGGTAATATGTATTGGCAAGTTTCCAAAGACTGTCACCAGGCAAGATAGCGATTTCTACAAGCTGAATATCCTTTTGATCAGTAGCAGTTGCATACATGTAGGATGATAACAACAAAAAGATTACTGTCAAGATAATTGTCATCTTTCTTTTAGTTTTATGTTTAGTACTTCTGTTCATATTATTCATCTCCCCTCAATAGAACGCTTGTTCTAATTACATAATAACCAAACATGAGTTCTAAGTCAAGGGTTTTTGCGTGTTATTACAAAAAAATTCGAACGAATGTTTGAAATGATATTACATGTATGATATAATTTTTAAAAAAAGGAGGAAAATATTTCATGATGAATTTTTATGACTTATCGGATAGACAAGTTCAAATACTACACTTTATTATAAATGAAAAAAAACTTAAAGGTTACCCACCTTCTGTTCGGGAGATTGGACAAGCAGTTGGTTTGAGCTCCTCCTCTACTGTTCATGGTCATTTGTCTCAACTAGAGGAAAAGGGTTATATTCGAAGAGATCCAACTAAGCCTAGAGCAATAGAAATCATGAGTAAAGCATTAGAAGATGACAAGCCTCATCAAGAGGATATTGTTTATGTACCTATTTTAGGAAAGATAACTGCTGGTGAGCCAATATTAGCTGTGGAAAATATTGAGGATTCCTTTCCTATTTCTGCTAGATATTTGGGCAACAAGCAAGTATTTATGCTATCTGTTCGTGGAGACAGCATGATTGATAAAGGGATTATGGATGGCGATCTGGTGCTAATAAATCAGCAGCATACTGCTAAGAACGGAGATGTGGTAGCTGCGCTACTGGGAGATGAGGCTACGGTTAAAACCTTTTATAATGAGGGTGATCATGTGCGATTACAGCCTGAGAACCCCCGCCTTGCACCAATACTAGTTAAGGAAGTTACAATATTAGGCAAGGTTATTGGTGTTTTTAGATGGATGTGATTAGTCTGCATCATATATTAATCCCCTACCAACTCAATTGATTGATAGGGGATTAATTTTTTTGTAACTAGGTTTTAGAATTTACTTAAATAGTTGTCGATCTCCCACTGGTGTACTTGCATTCTATAGCGGTCCCACTCTATTGTTTTAGCTTCAACAAAGCGATTGTAGGCATGCTCTCCTAAAGCATCTTTAATCACCTGATCGTTTTTTAGCTCCTTTAGAGCTTCCTCTAGGCTTGTAGGCAGACTAAATATCTGCTCTGCTTCCTTTTCTTCCTCAGTCATGGCATAAATATTTTTATTTACTGCCTCTGGAGGAGTGATTTTATTCTTTATACCGTCTAGACCAGCCTTTATAATAACGGCTAAGGCAAGGTAAGGATTGCAGGATGGATCTGGATTGCGCAGCTCAACTCGAGTGCTAGTTCCCCTTTTTGCAGGTATTCTCACTAAGGGACTGCGATTTTTTTCAGACCAAGCAATATATACTGGCGCCTCGTATCCTGAAACTAATCTTTTATAGGAGTTTACTGTAGGATTTGTGATTGCACTCATGGCTGGAGCATGCTTTAAGACTCCACCGATAAAGTACATGGCCTCGTTGCTTAATTTATTACTAGTGCTGGAATCATAAAATGCATTTTTTCCATCCTTGAAAAAAGATATATTTGTGTGCATTCCCGAGCCGGCTATGCCAGTAATAGGCTTAGGCATAAAAGTAGCATGCAATCCATGATTTTGAGCAATAGTTCTTACCACGAACTTAAATGTAGCTATATTATCTGCTGTAGTTAAGGCATCATCATATTTGAAATCGATCTCATGCTGACCAGGGGCACATTCATGATGGGAGGCTTCTATTTCAAAACCCATTTTTTCTAAGGCTAACACCATGTCTCTTCTAGCATTTTCACCCAGGTCTATTGGAGTCAAGTCAAAATAACCAGCCTTATCGTGGGTTATGGTAGTTGGTCTGCCGTACTCGTCCAGGTGAAACAAGAAAAACTCTGCTTCAGGACCAACATTAACAGTATATCCTAACTGACTAGCCTCAGCTAATACTCGCTTCAAGGTGTTTCTAGGACATCCACTAAAGGGAGTATTATCTGCATTGTAAACGTCGCAGATTAATCTGGCTACGATACCATCTCCTGCAGGTTTCCAAGGAAAGGTCACAAAAGATGCTGGATCAGGCTTAAGATACATGTCAGACTCTTCAATTCTAACGAATCCTTCAATAGAAGAGCCGTCAAACATCATCTCACCATCTAAAGCCTTTGGCAACTGATCTACAGGAATAGCGACATTTTTTAGTACTCCAAAAATATCGGTAAACTGCAATCTCACAAATTTAACGTCTAGTTCTTTTGACATAGCTAATACATCTTCTTTAGTAAAGTTTTGCACTTAATTCACTCCCTGTTCCCTTATTACAAACAAAACTATCTTATCATAATTTAAAACCGTTTTCAATAAAGGCTAATGCTTATAAGCTTACAATATTCTTTGGATAAAAGTAATCAACATTACCAACCCAATACTAACCTTAAGAACAGTTCCTACCAATAATCCTGTCACAGTACCAAGTCCTGCTCTTAAAGATTTTTGCATATCTTGGGAAACGTAAAGCTCGCCAAGGACAGCGCCAATAAAAGGTCCAAATATTAAGCCCAAAGGACCTAAAATAACAATTCCTATTAAACCACCTGCTAGGGCACCTATCATGCTAGCTCTAGATGCTCCAAATTTTTTTGCTCCAAGAACTGATGCTCCGTAATCAATAAATAGAGTAAATACTGTCAAGAGAAACATAAACAGGATATAGTTATAGGAATACAAAGAAAACTCGGTTAGTATTCCATAGCCTAAAATAGCAATAAATATTAGGGGTATACCAGGCAGAACAGGCACCACTGCTCCCACTAGGCCTAGGATTCCTATTAAAATAGCAGCAATCTTAAATATATCCACTTCATACCCTCCTTGTAAGATAAATATAGGGCTTGGGCCTTAAAACCCAGCCGAATGTTCTT
>CAYVRD010000132.1:0-5021 GCA_964454195.1 uncultured Clostridia bacterium | reverse complement strand
GATGACATTGGCAACTATGCCTGGCTTTCTGGCAATGGGAGTTCAGCAATACCAGTTTCATCTACCAGATGGCACCTCTTTTCTAAGGGTACATCTGCCAGAGAAGTACGGAGATGACCTATCTAGCTTTAGACATACGGTAGTTGCAGCCAATAGACAACAGACAACTATCTATGGACTAGAAGGAGGAGTAGCTGGAGCTGGCTTTCGCTATGTAGTTCCTATGAGCTATAGGGGTGAGCACTTAGGCACAGTAGAATTGGGCTTTGGATTTCATCAGGATATTTTAAATAGCTTTAAAAATGAATACCAAGGTGAATGGTATATTTACAGTATTCAGGGAATGGAGACGACTAAGCTTATTGGCACTACTGAGGAAGATATTCTTCCGATCCTAGATCCCAGCCTGTTACAGCAGCTGGCCAGTGGAGAGCAGGTTTTTGATAGCTCCCATGTACCCTTCAATGTTCACTTAATACCTTTAGCAGACTTTACAGGTGAAATAAAGTGGTTTGTCAAAAGGGTATACGATAACTCCTATACATTAGGCATGGTTAAGGCTCAAGCTACCAATGACATATTGTTTGGCTTAATTACTTCCTTGCTAGGCATCGCAGCTATAGGAGTAGCTCTAAAGTCGATGCTAAAGCCCCTGCTACTAATTAAGAAGCAGCTAATTGATTTATCTGAGCATGGGGGAGATTTGACTCAGCAGCTAGCAGTAAAGAGCAATGACGAAGTAGGAGAGTTGGCTCAAGCAGTAAATAGGTTTTTAGGGAACCTGCGGCTAATAGTAAGCAATGTCAAGCAAGGAACTGATAATACAGTAAGCATATCCCAACAATTGGCAGAAGGGGCAAATCAAACTGGAATCAGTGCTAGTCAGGTTGCCTCTGCTGCCAGTGAAGTTGCAACAGGTGTTACAAAACAGTCCCACTATGCAGCAAATATTTTAGAAATGATGCAGGAAAACAGCAAGCAAGTGGATACAGGCTATAAACAAGTAGCAAACGCTGTAGATAATATTCAGATTGCCACTTTGACAGCACAAAAGGGGAAGGATGCTATTAACAAAGCCATTGCCCAGTTGACTTCTGTCACTAGAACGGTAGAGTTTGCAACCGATTCTATTCAAAAGCTTGGTAAGAGGTCAGGTGAGATTGGCTCAATAGTAACTCTAATTACTGATGTTTCTAATCAAACAAATATGCTTGCCTTAAATGCAGCTATTGAGGCGGCTAGAGCTGGGGAGCATGGTCGAGGCTTTGCAGTGGTAGCAGATGAAGTTCGCAAGCTGGCAGAGCAGACTAGGGAGGCTACTGACAGCATATCCGGTCTTATTAATGATATTCAAGCTGAAACAGCAGTTACTGTTCATACAATGGAGAGCAACATGGAAGCAGTAAACCTGCAGGTAGATATTATAAAACAGGGTGGTCTAGCTCTAGAGGAAATAGTTAGCCAGGTCCAACAGTCCGAATCAGACTCATTACAGCTTAGAGCAGTGTTTCAGGTGATCAAGGAAAACACCGACAATGTGCTAAAGGCGATAGAAGAGGTGTCTAGCATTATTCAACAAGCAGCAGCTTCATCCCAGGAGGTAGCCGCGTCGGCAGAAGAACAATCGGCCACAGCTGAAGAAATGGCGGCTAGCGCCAACGAACTATTTGATGTGGCGGATCAGCTAAAGCAAGAGGTGGATAAGTTTACTACGTAAGTCACAAGGAGGGGTAAGGTGGAGACTATAGTGAGTCCGGACCAGTCTACTTGGTTGAGTAAGTTTCGCTTTAACACACCTATTAAAATTAGGTTTAGCGAGACAGATGCCTTTGGACATGTAAACAATATCAGCTATTTTATATATTTTGAGCAGGCTAGAGTTGATTACCTGCAAGAGTTGGGTATAGATAAGGAGCTGCTGACAAATAAAGATTTTTTAGTAGTGACAGCTGACCTTTATTGTCAATATTTAGAAGAAATCTATTTTGGGGAAGAGATTGATGTAAAGCTCCGGGCAGCAAAACTAGGCCGTTCTAGCTTTGACTTAGAATATGCTATAGTTAAGAAATCAAATAATCGCTTGGCTGCAGCAGGTAGAGGTGCTATAGTATTTATCGGTCGCCAGGATAAAAAAAGCGCTCCAATTCCCCAGCATTTAAGGGAAAAGCTACTTTCTTACGAACCAGCCTTGGCAGAAAACAAAGAACAATAAGGAGTTTATCTATGTTAAAGATAGCTATTCCAGGTGGAGAGACAATAGATTTAAAATACCTAGTGCTAGATTACAATGGAACTATAGCCTGCGACGGCATTCTACTGCCTCAGATAGCTGACAGATTAAATTGTCTGGCAAATTTATTTGAAATATATATTGTCACTGCCGATACCTTTGGTCACTGTCAAGAGCAGTGTAAAGGGATTAATGCCAAGGTACATATTCTGAAAAGTGAATCTGGAACCCAGGAGAAGCAACAGCTTATAGCTCAGCTTGGGCCGGAGCAAACTGTATCCATCGGCAATGGGACTAATGACAAGGATATGCTAGCCATGGCTAAACTGGGAATTGCAGTCCTAGGAGATGAAGGACTCTCCCTGGAGGCATTACAGCAGGCCAAGATTGTGGTAAGAGATGTTAAAGATGCATTAGATTTATTGTTAATACCTAAGAGGCTAATAGCTACTATGAGAAGGTAATTTTTTAGTGAAGGGAGAAGTCATGAAATATAAAGGAATTATTTTTGATTTAGATGGAACATTAATAGACTCAATTGATGACTTAGCTGATTCAGTTAATAGAGCACTAAAAAGATTGGGATACCCAACCCATGAACGAGAAGCATATCGCTTTTTCATAGGAGATGGCATGAAGACTTTAACCTGGAGAGTATTACCGGAAGAATCGCGTTCGTCCGATTTGGTGGAAGAGTGTTACTTGGCTGCCAAGGAGGAGTACCATAAAGGATGGGCAGTAAAAACCCAGCTATTTCCTGGAATTGCCCAATTATTAGATAACCTAACCCAATTGGGCATTCCCTTGACCATTCTTTCTAACAAGCCTCATGAATATACCCTACCAGTTGTGGAAAGGTTTTTAGCTAAATGGAACTTCCAAATTGTGTGGGGTGCAAGAGCCGAAGTTCCGATAAAGCCTCATCCTGCTGGAGCTATTTCCATTGTAAATCAGTTGGATGCAAGGCCTGAGCAAATAATATATTTGGGAGATAGTGGAGTAGACATGGAAACTGCAGTTAGAGCAGGGGTGCTTCCCATAGGAGTACTTTGGGGATTTAGGCCTAAAGAGGAATTACTTCAATACGGTGCAAAAATTCTTTTAGAGGAGCCTAATCAATTAATGCAAATCGTAATATAAAAAATATGGAAACTGGTTAATAATAAACGCCAGTTTCTTTTTTTTTAAGTATAATAATCCAGCATTACTAGCAGAAGAACTATAACAAAATGTTATTTTACATTTTACGGATAGTTATATATAATTCAATGGACAAAGCAGAGAAGGGAGAAGATTGCCATGATTGTTGCAGGCGTAGACGTGGGCTCTACAGCTAGTAAGGCTGTCATTTTAAGCCAAGGGACAATCCTGGGCTGGAGTATTGTCCCTACGGGTTGGAATCCTAAGGAAGCAGGGACCCAAGCCTTTGAAAATGCCATGGCTCAAGGAGGAGTCACTAGAGAACAGGTGAAAAAGGTAATCGGCACAGGATACGGCAGAATATCATTGCCTTTTATTGATAAGAAAGTGACCGAGATTACTTGTCATGCCAAGGGAGCTGCTTTTTTGTTTCCCAACACAAGGACAGTAATTGATATTGGCGGACAAGATTGTAAGGTAATAGCTCTAGATAATCAGGGAAACATCAGCAATTTTTTAATGAACGATAAATGCGCTGCAGGGACAGGTCGCTTTTTACAGGTAATGAGTGGAATCTTAGATATGACCTTAGACCAATTAGGCGAAGCAGCAAATAAAGGGGAAGCGGTTGAGATTAATAGCATGTGCACTGTTTTTGCAGAGACGGAGATTATTGGATTGTTGGCTAAAGAGACTAGCAAAGAGGCCATAGCAGGGGGTATTGTCAAGTCTATCGCTAAAAGAATAAATAGCTTGGTTGGGAGAATAGGTAGCACTTCAGAGATAACCTTCACAGGAGGAGTAGCACAAAACTATCACATGTGTAGCCTGCTGGCAGGAGAACTGGGTTTCTCCTTTAATGTGCCTGATAAGCCCCAGCTTGCTGGGGCTTTAGGAGCAGCTGTACTAGCTGCTCAATAAATAACAGAGAGGAGAATAAAATTAATGGCATTAAAAACAATGGAGCGCTTTGGAAAAATGAGGGAAGAAAATATCGACGGACTTACCAGATTAAAAAAGGATAATAAGAAGGTGGTAGGAGCCTACTGTCTTTACTCCCCCTATGAGGTGGTATTGGCAGCTAATGCAGTGCCTATTGGCTTATGTGGTACTAGCAATAAACCTGTAGAGGCAGCAGAAAAAGTGTTACCCCGCAATCTTTGCTCATTGATAAAATCTAGCTATGGATTTGCAGCTACCGATACCTGTCCTTTCTTTGATATGTCCGATATTCTGATTGCAGAGACCACCTGTGATGGCAAGAAAAAAATGTATGAGCTTCTGAGTGAGTACAAGCCATTACATCTATTGCAGTTACCGCAAAACCAAGACCCGGACACAGCTCTCCCATATTGGTATAAGCAGGTAGAATTGTTAAAGGAAAGATTAGAAAAAGAATTTGCTATTACTATTTCCCAAGAAGATCTGCGCAAGGCTGTGGACTTGATGAATAGATTTAGAAGTGCCCTGAAGGAGCTGCAAGATACAGCTAAGGCTAAACCAGCTCCCATAAGTGGCATGAATCTATTAACTGCTGTTCACAATATTGGCTTTGCCTACGATAAAGAAGAAGCGATTAATGTTATAAAAGAATTGACGGCAGAGGTTAAAGAAAACCATGCTAAGGGTATTAGTCCCTTTACTAAAGATA
>CAYVRD010000131.1:0-5048 GCA_964454195.1 uncultured Clostridia bacterium | reverse complement strand
GAAACATACGAGCGAACAGTATCAATAACTGCCTCGACTTTTAGAGGATTGCGACAACTTATTTGGAGCTAACTGATGAAACATACGAGCGAACAGTATCAATAACTGCCTCGACTTTTAGAGGATTGCGACCCTTTTTTAGAGGATTTTATGTTGCTTATTGATAACTATTAGGAGGAATCAAGCTAATGAACATGAACAATCAATACAACCAGAATAAAGTACTTTTTGTGGTGTAGAGGAGGCTTTGGTTTAGTGAGCAATAAGGAGAAGAGGCAGAAAGAGCTGAAAAAGCTGCTTATAGAAAATAAGTATTCAAGATCTGAGCTGGCGAAGATACTGGATTGTAGTGAAAAAACTATCATGAGATATATTAAAGTGCTTGAGGATTTAGGAAATAAGATCAGGATTGACAGGGCAGGGAAATTTCACATTGAAACTACAGGATTAGAGCTAGAATCGGAAGTAAGTGTTAGCGCTCAACAGGGTGGGCGTTTACTTTTTTTGTTGCACAAAATCAGCCTTAACTCTAAGGTTTCATTTAAGACTATTGAACAATTGGTAAATGAACTAGATGAAGATGATAGGTGCTGTGAAAAAACCTTAAAAAAGGATTTAGCTTTTTTAGTAGCTAAAGGATGGATAAAAGAGGAAGACTCCTACTATTATCCTGGGGATTTTTTTATGCCTAGGTTTGACTTGTCTCAAGAGGAGCTGCTTTTTTTGGTTAAGCTACTGCAGGAGTACGGCCACATGTCCCCTTATAAGCCAGAAGTGTCTAGTGTATTAGGGAAGCTGTTGGCCACCTGCCCCAGGAGAGAATTAATAATGGATAACCATGATGTGAACAAACGCTTGAAACGCATTCTTTACCACGGCAAAAAGTTCTGTGATAACATTAAAATTTCAAAGGTTAGGGAAAAGCTTGATGAAGCTATTGCCACTAGGAGGCGAGTAAGGATAGCCTACCAAAACCATTCTGGCAAGCAAACAATCCAAACCCTTTCACCAATCAAGCTTTGCTACAACCGAAATAATGACTGCTGGTATCTCTTTACTCTTCCTTTAAGCAAAAAAGGACAGCCTCAAATGCGTCGCTTAGACTTAATCCAAGGGATAAACCTGTTAGACAGCCAATATACTATGCCTGACGGATTGAGCCAGGAGGACTTGGAAAATCCAGACTGGAGCATCGCCGATAGCAAAACAGTAAATGTTAAAATACGCTTTTCCAACATTTTCAATATTCAAGAAAAGGTGCGCTTGCAGATGGCAGATAGACCTAAGAAGACGATTTGGGAAGATGAATCGGGGGACTACTTCTATTACGAGGATGAAGTTAGGGGAATAAGTGAGTTTACTAGCTGGCTGCGAAGATTTGGTAGAGCAGCGGAGGTTCTTGAGCCTAAATGGCTACGTCAGGAGTTTCTGCGAACAGCTATCAAGCTACTTCAGCAATATAATGAACCACTGCCCCAAAAGAATAATTTGGTAAAGGAGCAGTAGGCT
The DNA here is from genome assembly GCA_964454195.1 of uncultured Clostridia bacterium. Taxonomy (GTDB): domain Bacteria; phylum Bacillota; class Desulfitisporia; order Desulfitisporales; family JAWSUQ01; genus CAYVRD01. The sequence goes on along the minus strand of CAYVRD010000131.1, from coordinate 3,539 downwards.
ATGAAAGTAACATCTCCTATGGATGTGATAAATTATCTTTTCCAGTATCAGGAGGGGTTGACTGCCCAGCAGCTGGCTATTCTTACTGATGAAAAGGTTGAGGATATAATAAAAATACTTAATATTCTAGAGAGTTCCATGTTTTACTTTCCTTTTGTGGATGGATCATACCTAGAGGATGAATTATCCGCATCAATTGACGAGGAAAGTATTGAGATAGAGGAAGAAAGACTTTTATTGCAAAACCAGCTTTACAAGGTTAGCTCAAGCAATATATCAGAATTTCCCCAGCTAAACTTATCTTTGTCGCAGCATGGGGCTTTGTTGGATATGCTACAACGGGTATTTTTGAAGGGAGATGAACAAAAGCTTGCAGATAGTGTGGAAAAGAAGCTACTGAGCATTATTGATAAAGCTCCTTCTCCTAATCTATACAAAGGACTATCTCTTTCAAAAGTGGAGGAAAGGTCTCAAAAAGTTAAGGCAATTATAGAAGATGCGCTACTAAAAGAAAAGCAGCTATCAATCAGCTATTCTGATAAAGGAAAGGAAGTCAACTGGACTGTCTCTCCTTTAGGATTGATTTTAAACAGGGAAACGGGATTTTGGTACCTATTGGCTCAAAATGATAATGCTAAGAATCTTGAAGCAAGCAATAAGCATACATATGATGGCAATAAGCAATTGTTTAGAATAGATAGGATTATTGATATAAGGCCAGAGAAGCCTTTTATTTATCCCTCTGATTTCTCTCTCCACCAATTTATGAAACCTTTTTGGGGATTAGAGTTAAATGCAGGAGAGTGGGTTAAGGTTCGCTTTTTAAATGAAGCTCAAGTAATTAGAAAGGCCCTAAAGGAATTAAGCTATCGCTATCCTAAGGAGCATCTGGAGAATTTCTCCGATGGCTCATTGCTATTCACAGGCCAAGTGGTAGGTTTGGACAGCTTTAGAAGCTGGTTAAGGGGCTTTGGCTCTTCGGTAGAAGTATTAGAGCCTGCTCACCTAAGAGAATCAATGATTGAATCTGCTAAAATGCTGTATCTTATATATAGCGAAGAGAGAGAAACTAAATAATGTTATTTTTAAACATGTGCACCTCCTGGAACTTTTAGGAGGTGTTCTTATTTTACTGGACAAGACAAAAAGACTGCCAGCGCTTATGCTATATTCATTTGTAATAGAGCAAACCATTTATAAAAGGGGGAATGTGTCAATGCCAAAGATTATGGTGGTGGGAGCTGGGGCCATTGGGAATGAGGTGATAAAAAACCTAGCTTTACTTGGAATTGGTACAATCTATATTGTAGATATGGATACCATAGAGGTAAAACCAAAAGCTATTAAGGCTGCTGAGAGAGCTATAGAGATAAATGGAGAGGTGAAAGCTATTCCCATAGTTGGAAATTTTATATCCTCTGTAGGGTTAGGCTTATTAAAGGATATGGATGTGGTCATAAGTGGATTGAGTGACTGGGAAGCACGGGCAGCTATTAACCGCAATTGCTATCTGGTCAACAGACCATGGATTGATGGAGCTATTGAAGTACCATATGGAATAGTTCGTGTGTTTATCCCACCTAATGGACCTTGTTATGAATGTGCTATGAATAAGCAGGATTTTAGCGAAGAAGTGTCTACCATTCCGACTACATCATCGGTTGTTGCAAGTATACAGGTTCAAGAAGCTATAAAGCTGCTGAACCGTCACCCTGATATGCCTACTCTCCATGGCAAAGGATTTTTCTACAATGGGTTGAACCATGATTCTCATATTGTTAATTATAGGAACAAATTAGACTGTACTGCCCACTACAGGATAGAGGATTTGGTGATTTTAAAAGGGGCCTCAGTTACCACGGTTACCCCTAGAATGCTGCTTCAAGAGGCTAGAAAGCTATTGGGTACAGAATCTACCTTGGAGCTGAATCAGGTAATTGTTGTGCAGCTCCGCTGTCATAAATGTAACTGCATAAGGCCAATACATAAAAATTTCTACAGTTTAAACCAACAGGAGCTCGTCTGCTTTCAATGCAAGGTGCAGTGCCAACCAACCTTTATGAATAGAATAACAGAAGACGATAGTTTTATAGACATGTCTTTAAAGGATATTGGAGTGCCAGCCTGGGACATTGTTGCGGCAACAAACGGATTAGAGATAATATACTTTGAGTTGGCAGGGGATAGAGAGGATTATGCTCGATTAGGGGAAGGAAAATATAAACACATGTAGAAGATTACTAAAACTACTAAAAGGTGGGAGGCTTTTACATGTGTGCAGTTGTAATATCTACTGTAGGAACTAGTTTGCTAAAATACTGGAAAAATAGGGCCAAACCAGGGGAAACTGAAAGTAGTGATATGCTTTTAGACATGCTGAAGGAAAGCTATCAATCCTGTGCTGAGGCCAACACCTTATCCAGGCTTGAGCTAGATAAAAACCGCGATCATCTTTACTTTTTGGGCTCTGACTCAGATGATTGTATAGTTTGCATACGGATACTAGAGCAGTTTTATCAGCAACAGGGATATCTATACGTTTATGGCAAGACTGTAGCAGGCTTAAACAGTATAAGCCATGAGTTTCAGCAAAGAGGTTTATCTAACCTAATAAAGGAACTGTCAAAAATATATGATGAGCATGGAGAGGAAGAGTATATCATAAATGCCACCGGAGGCTATAAAGGTCAAACTGCTTATGCCACTTTATTTGGCTTTTTAACTGGCAGCAAGGTAGTTTACATCCATGAGGACTTTAAAAACCTGATCATTTTTCCACAAATGCCTGTAAAATTTGACACCGAACTCATAGAGCAATATAAACAGCTTTTCTCCAAAGTTATCAACGCTCCTAGCAAAAAGGAAGCTCGAGAGATATTAAACACACTGCCCCTTTCTTTACAAGGTTTTTTTGAGAAGGATGGGGACAAGTATGGGTATAGCCCAGTAGGGAGAATTTTTTTAAATGCTTGGAGGAAAATTGATAAAGCTAGCAAGTACAACATCAGAACCTACAAATCACACACATCGATCTGGGGCGATAGCGTAAATTCATTGGAAAAAATCAGCAATAGTGAGGTTAGGATGATTTTCAAGAGAATATTTGATAGCTGTCAGGGAGTGACCGCAATATTTCTGGATGAGTTCAATAAAATTCCATGTCAGGAGCTACACCTAGAATATATAGAGACTATAAGTGGAGCTCTACGATATCGATTATATTCTCCAGAAGGGATGCAGTATATAAAAGTAGAGCTGGTGCCCGGATATGAAAGTAAAGCACTCCAAATGTTAGGCAGAAAGATATACCCTTAAAATGAAAATAGCATATACCACCATAATCTTTATAAATTCTGGCGCTCCTTCCACACATAAATATCTACTGAAGAATTGTGATAGTCTGCTAACCGTGCCATAATTAATTTATAATCTGTTTCTTTATTCTTTTTGTGGTACATTTTTCCCTTATTCTTCATCTGATTCACTCCCTCTATAATCTTTCATTTTCTTTGAATATCTCCAAAAATCGTAGAATTTCA
>CAYVRD010000130.1:0-5123 GCA_964454195.1 uncultured Clostridia bacterium | reverse complement strand
AGGAGGATTAAAATGCTACAAGATAAAACAATGGTCAATGACACACTTTCAATGATGAAAGGTAAGCTTAATCTTTTTACCCATGCAATATCAGAATGTGCAAACCCCAATTTAAGAGAAACTCTTCAGCAGCTTAGAGATACCTGTGAATCATCACAGTATAATATGTACAGCCTTGCTGAATCAAAGGGATATTATCAGCCTGCCATGATGGCCCAGGATACAGAGATTCAACAGGTTAAGTCCCAAATTCAGAGTGGCTCTTAAAGATTAAAGATGTATTTTTAGAATAATCTATTAAAAAACAGTCAGGATAAAAATCCGGCTGTTTTTTTAATGTGAAAATTTTTTATGATCATAAAGGAAAACATATATTTGTGTGTAATAAATAATATCACAACATGGATATGTGAGGGGGAGAGACGTGCGCATAGCAGTGATTGATGGTCAAGGAGGCGGGATAGGAAAATATCTAACAGAAAAAATCCGCAAAGAGCTGCCTGAAGATGTGGAAATAATAGCACTTGGAACAAATGCCTTAGCCACCTCATTAATGCTAAAGTCTGGGGCTAACGAAGGGGCTAGTGGCGAAAATGCTATAGTTTTTAATGTGCAGAGAGTCGATATAATAGTAGGCACTGTGGCTATTATTATGGCTAACTCAATGCTTGGCGAGTTAACTCCAAGGATGGCTGAGGCAATATCCTTGTCTAATGCTAAAAAGCTCCTTTTACCATTAAATAAAAATGGACTCACTATAGTCGGAGCTTCAACGGAACCGTTGCCTCATCAAGTAAACGAGTTGATAGAAATGCTCAAAAAAGTGGAGGTGTAACAAATGTGTGAAGCAAATGCATACTTGGTTACGGAAGATGGAGAGGAGCTGATTTTAGAAAGGGTAGATCGATTGATACCTCAAGAAGATGGCATTCTGCTTGAGAGTATATTTGGCCAGCAAAAGATATTAAAAAATACTAAGATAAAGTCTTTAGCCCTTGTACAGCACAAAATTTACCTAGAGAGAAATAACTAAGTAGAGGTGATTTCTTTGAATTGGGAGAAGGAAGTAAGATTGATTGTTGAGTGGATGAGGGAAAAAGTCGAAGATGCTGGAGCAAAAGGGCTAGTAATTGGCTTAAGTGGTGGAATTGACTCAAGTGTTGTAGCTGTATTAAGCAAAATGGCCTTTCCAGAAAATGTTTTAGGTGTGGTGATGCCTTGTAATAGTATTACGAAAGATACAGAGCATGGCCTGCTGGTGGCAGAGACCTTTAGCATTCCTGTACATAAGATTGATTTAACTGATACCTTTAATGCCTTGTTAACTAGTATAAAGGCTGCGGATGCAACAGAGCCTCATCAGCTGGCTATTGCCAATATAAAGCCTCGGTTACGCATGACTACCCTTTACTATTTTTCGGGACTTTATAATTATCTGGTGGCAGGGACAGGAAATAGAAGCGAGCTAGAAATTGGTTACTTCACTAAGTATGGTGATGGGGGAGTTGATATGGAGCCTATCGGTCACCTGCTAAAGGTCGATGTGCGAGAACTGGCAAGGCACCTAGGTGTTCCTAAGGAAATAATTGAAAAAAGTCCTTCAGCTGGCTTATGGGAAGGTCAAACTGATGAGGATGAAATGGGTGTTACCTATGATGAACTGGATAAATATATTCTAACTGGTCAAGGAACTGACGAAGTAAAAAATAAAGTAGGTAGGCTTAAGGAAATAAGTGGGCATAAGCGCAATATGCCACCAACCCCTGATTGGGGTAGACACTAGAAACCACTCCTTTATTGTCTCCAAAGGATATATATGCTAAAATATTAAAAGTGCTTGTAGATAAGGAGGAGTAAATCATGGCCGGACATTCAAAGTGGGCTAACATAAAGCATAAAAAAGCTCGTATGGATGCTCAAAAAGGTAAGATATTTACTAAGATTGCAAGAGAAATTATTGTTGCTGCTAAGCAAGGCGGAGGAGATCCGGAAGGAAATGCCCGCCTGAAGGCTGTTATCCAAAAGGCAAAGGAAAATAATATGCCTAATGACAATATAGCTAGGGCTATTCAAAAAGGAACAGGCGAGTTAGATGGTGCTAACTACGAGGAAATGGTTTATGAAGGCTATGGTCCGGCAGGTATCGCCATTATGATGCATCTGACCTCTGATAATCGCAATAGAACAGCAGGAGAAATTCGACATATCTTTTCCAAAAACGGCGGCAATCTTGGGGAGACGGGATGTGTAGGTTGGATGTTTAATAGAAAGGGACTAATTCATCTGAATCTTGAGCAACCAGTAGATGAAGAGGAGTTAATGATGGCAGCCTTAGATGCTGGTGCAGAGGATGTGGAAATATCAGCAGAAATGGTTCAAGTTATCACTGAGCCAGATAGTATGGAAGAAGTTAAACAGTCACTAACTGATTCTGGATATATAGTAGCCAGCTCAGAGGTAACCATGATTCCCCAAAATCTTGTTCAAGTAACAGACGTAGATGTGGCTAAAAAAACTATCAAACTTATGGACTTGTTAGAGGATCATGATGATGTTCAGGAAGTCTTTGCAAATTTTGATATCCCAGAGGAAATATTAGAAAAAATTTAAATGCAACTCCTTTCTGCATGTATATTAATGCCAATTATTGGGCAATTATATATCTACAGGAAGGAGGTTTTTTTATGCTATGGAATAAGTATAAGCATATTTGGCTTGCATTTGGTGTTACCACAGGATTTTGTTTATTAGTTCTTTTTCTTGGTACTAACGGATACTTAGGTGAAGTGGAACAAAGTCAACCTCAAATTACCCCAGTTTCCATAAATTATGATGATGTAGTAATTCAAGTAGGGACTCATATATATGAAGAAAGACATTATTTACTGTGCAATGAAATAGTTACTAAATTAGTAAGTGATAATAGTAAGTACATTGGTCTAAACATAGCTCAGCTATTGAAGAATCATTATCCAGATTCTGAGGGATGGCAAGGAGAGATTTTAGATAAAGATACCATTGTATTCTATCAAAAAATAGATGGCTTTTGTGAAAAACATAGTTCAATGAGGCATCTAAAAGCCATTGATAACCATGTGGCAATAATGCATGGTCCCCGAATGGGTAACGGTGGAATAGCACATATGACTAATATTATTGTGCCTATACTGCCAATGGAGATTAGAATGCAAATAGAGGGTGGCTTATTAGAATTTGCTACCCATGAAGACGCTTTACAAGCATTAGATACCTTAGATGAGTACAACCTGAAGGAAACTGAATAAAAATTTAAAAGCTACCATTCTGGTAGTTTTTTTAATGCCTGTTTTTAAAGGATTAAGATAATAAATGGCGAATATATTTTTTAGAGAAAGGGGATAAGTATGATTATTTTAGGGATAGATCCTGGAACTGCAATTACTGGTTACGGTGTAGTACGAAAAATTGGCAATAAATTTTCATATCTAGATTACAATGCAATTAGGACCGAGTCAAACTTATCCTTGGCTGCTAGATTAGATATTATATATTCTTGTACAAGAGAAATTATTGAAAAATATCAGCCTGAACAACTAGCTATAGAAGAGCTTTTTTTTAACAAAAATGCAAAAACAGCTTTAGCTGTTGGACATGCCAGGGGTGTCATTCTTTTAGCTGCTGCCAAGTGTGGATTGGAAATACATCACTATACCCCTTTGCAGGTAAAACAAGCGGTGGTTGGATACGGACGAGCTGAAAAAGAACAGGTTCAGTATATGGTTAAGACAATATTGAACTTACCTCAAATTCCTAAACCTGATGATGTGGCTGATGCATTAGCTATTGCTATATGTCATGGACATTCCTACAGCTATCAGCAGAAATTAGCTAAATTGGAGGAATCAAAATGTTAGCCTATATTAAGGGAAAGCTTGTCTTTAAAGATAATGACCAAGCTATAGTAGAGGTAGGAGGAATAGGGTATAAAGTACAAATGCCCAGCAGTAGCTTAGCTAAATTAGGAAAGACTGGTGAAGCTGTACAAGTTTTTACACATTTACAGGTAAGAGAAGATGTGCTAAACTTATACGGATTCACATCTGAAGAAGAGCTGGATTTTTTTGAGATATTATTACAAATATCGGGAATAGGGCCAAAGGTAGCTCAAGCTATTTTGAGCTCATTTCATATTAGTATGATAAGGCAAGCTATTATTGAAGAAAATATAGCATTATTAGCTAAGGCCCCCGGTGTTGGGAAAAAAACTGCTCAGAGGATCGTATTAGAATTAAAGGATAAGCTTAGTAAGCTTTCGTTAACTAAGATTGAGGTTGCTTCAGGAATAGATATTGTTGAGACATCAAACAATTCTATAGTCCAAGATGCACTGAATGCCTTAGAAGCCTTGGGATATAGTACTCACGAAGCCACTTCTGTGTTAATTAGAGCTAAAAACACAATTAAAGATCCGGTCACTATTGAAGATTTAATCAGGATTGCTTTAAAAGAGCTAAGTAGAAACTAGAAATAGCTTTTCTTTTGGTAAAGGGGGTATCCCGGTGGAAGAAAGATTAATATCTCCTGTGCTTAAAGCAGAGGATAATGAGCAGGAATATAGTTTGCGCCCTAAGTATCTTTGTGAATACATAGGCCAGCAAAAGGCTAAGGAAAACTTATCCATATTTATAGAGGCAGCGATAAATCGCCAGGAGGCGCTTGATCACGTTCTGTTATATGGGCCACCCGGCTTAGGTAAAACTACATTAGCTAATATTATCGCTAACGAAATGAAAGTACAAATACGGACAACATCTGGTCCTGCTATTGAAAGACCAGGAGATTTAGCAGCTATCCTCACAAATTTACAGCCTTATGACGTATTGTTTATTGATGAAATTCATAGGCTAAATAGGTCAGTAGAAGAAATATTATATCCAGCAATGGAGGATTATGGCTTAGATATAATTATTGGCAAAGGACCTAGTGCCCGCTCTATTCGATTAGATCTTCCACCATTTACATTAGTTGGAGCAACAACTAGAGCAGGCCTACTCACTTCTCCGCTAAGAGATCGCTTTGGGGTAATAGCCCGTCTTGAGTATTATCAGATTCCTGACCTTCAATTTATTATCACTAGAGCAGCA
>CAYVRD010000129.1:0-5144 GCA_964454195.1 uncultured Clostridia bacterium | reverse complement strand
ATATTCATGCCGTCTATAATAGCTAGAGTCAGAGGTATTTTCAAAGTAATAGTTGTCCCTTGACCCTCCACACTATCTACAGCTATTGATCCACCTACTATCTCAATATTTTTTGTCACCACATCCATGCCCACACCCCGTCCTGAGAACTGGGTGATGCTTTCCTTGGTGGAAAACCCAGGTAGAAAGATAAGGTTGAAAATTTCCCGATCGGACAGCTCCGACTCGTTTTTGTGAAGAAGGTTGTTTTCTCGAGCCTTGTCCAGTATTTTCTCTTTGTTTAAGCCTCTACCATTATCCTTTACTACTATCACCACATCACTGCCTGCATTTTTTGCTTCCAGAGTAATGGTGCCTATTCTGGGCTTTTCTTGGAGTTCTCTGTCCGTGGGCAGCTCAATCCCGTGGTCCAAAGCATTTCTCACTAGGTGCATCAAGGGATCAGATATGTGCTCAATGATATTTTTGTCCACTTCTGTGTCCTCTCCCACAATTTCCAGCTCCACTTCTTTCCCCAGCTTTTTGCACATATCTCTTACTATGCGGTGCATCTTGTGGAAGGTTGTAGCCAAGGGAACCATGCGAATAGACATTACCATATCCTGTATTTCAGTTGTGATTTTGTGCAGCTGTCTAGCTGCCTTTTGAAAGTTATCTAATTGCAAGTCCTTAATATCTGGGTTTTGGGTGACCATAGCCTCAGCTATCACCATCTCCCCTACCAAGTCCATCAGCTTATCCAGCTTAGCCACGCTGACACTGATAATGCTTTGGGTGTTGGCCTGCTGCCCCTTTTCCTGCTCCACCTCACTGCTGGCCGCTGGTAGCTTGGGAACCTTAAGCTGCTGTTGGTTCTGGCTAGCTGCTGTTTCCTCTAGCTGAATGAAGTCCTGCTGCTCCTCCAGCTGAACCAGCTCTAAATCCTTAAGGAAAATAACTTGTATAAAGAACTGATGCATTTCTTCGTAGCTCTTATCGGTCTTAAAGAAAATTGTGAAGCCCTGTTCTCTAATAGTGGTAACACTATCATCGTTTTCAATGATGTCTGCAGGAAAATAGTGATACTCTTGAGCTATCTCCTTTAGATTATGTATTACTGTAAAGGCCCTGATGTTTTCCATCTCACAGCCATCGTCGAAATAAATTACTGCTTTAAAGGAGTTTTTTGAAATAATCAGCTTTCCTTTGTCCTGGGGAATATAGTACTGTTGCTTACTGTGGGCAGAGGAGTCAGCCTCCCGCTTGGACTCATTGCCTCCCTCACTAGCCTCAGGGCTACTTTGCTTAAGCACTGCCAGATAATCATTGATATTGCCAATTAGGATAGAAGCATCTCCGTCTGCATCATCTCCATTTTTTATTTTCATAATCTCTACCTTGATATGGTCAACGCCCTCCAATACCAAGTCAGCCAGTGTTGAGCAATCCAAGTCTGTTGGACTTTCCTCTCGGATATAAAAGAAAAGATCCTCGATGGAATGGGCTAAAATAGAGATATTGTTAAATAGCATCATTGCCGAGGAGCCCTTAATGGTATGCATGATACGAAAGATTTCGTCTATGGTTTGTGAACTGTAGCAGCTGCTTTTTTCACTGGATAGAATCACCTGTTCCAGTTGTTCTATTAGCTGAGAGGTTTCAAAGATAAACATATCTAGCATCGGCTCGTATCTGTACTGCTCTGACAATTATATCGCCCCCGTGCTCTTATTAGTTTTCTACTTAGGCCATGGCCTTCAATATGATTTGCACTGCTCGCATAGTTTCATCTCTCAAGGAAAAGTAATGGCCACTCAATCGCCATCTTAAGCAGATTTCCCTGATTGCTCCCATAATCATGTCTGCTAGCAGCTCAGCATCGTATTGGCTGCTTATGGTTCCCGCTGCTTGAGCTACTTGGATTAGCTCTGTAATGTTCTTTCTCCTATTAAAAAAGATTTCTTTAATGGTCTCTGCCAGCTCCGGGTCCAGGGAGAGAATGTCGTAGGCTTGACTTATTACAGTAATAGCCGGATAGTTTTGATAATAGGTAGCGTAGGCATCTACAAAATAGACAATCGCCTCCTTGGGCTCCAGCTGCTTCAGCTTGATGGACTGGTATATGTCCCCATCATACTGAGAATAAAAGGCCAGAACTGCCTGGAGCAGCTCACTTTTGTTTTTGTAGTGGCGAAATAAGGTTGCTTCAGAGACGCCTTGCCTTTTTGCTATTTCCCTGGTAGACAGACCCTGGATCCCCAGCTCATTCATCACCTCAATAGCTGTGTATATTAGACCCTCACGCCTATGTAATAAAGATATTTCCATTTTATACACCCCCGTAGTAAACACTTACTACTATTTATATCCATCATAAATGGCAAATGATTCTTTGTCAATATTTATCGTTTTTTGTCGAAAAAAGCAAAAAGCCCTATGAATAATGACTGGAAAGGTCATCTTCATAGAGCTTTATGAATAATTCTGTTATACATTTCTATTTTTTGTAGCACTGTAATTAGACTAGAGTACTTTTATAACCAACACAGTGACATCATCCTCACCGCAGCAGGATCCGGTTGTCTCCTCCATATGGATAATCAAGTCCTTAAGAATAACTGCTGCACTTTTATCCCTATTCTCCACCAGTACCCTTTCAATATTTTCGTAGCCGTAGATATTACCATCTTGATCTGTCTTCTCTATCAATCCGTCAGTAGTATAGAAGAGAACTGTACCCGGTGCTACCTTTGTACGGCTTTCTCTAAATTCCACTACGCCTTTCGCATAGGTACTGGAGATGGGAAGTCCGGTGCAATCTAGCTTTTTAATTTCTCCATCCTTTTCAACCAACCAGGGCTCTATCTGTACTCCCGAGTTGCTGCAGATCAACTCTTTAGTCTGCAAATCTAAAATTCCCATGGAAATGCAGATAAAATAATCATCAGGGAATTTTTCCCGACAGTACTTGGCATAGACATGGTCGAGAATTTCCTTTGGACCTTGAATATCTGGACTATGCTCATCAATGTAGTTATCTATACAATTTTTAATAAAAATATTAAACATAGCTCCGTCTAATCCATGGCCACTCACATCAGAGATGTAAAAGAGCAGCCTGTCTTCATCCAGCCTTTTAAAGGAATAAAAATCTCCGCCCAAATCCTTAGCTGGTCTGTAATAAGCCTTGATCTCAAAGCTCTCCAGCTGGGGCATATCGTCAGATATAAATTGGCTATGGATTAGGTGGGCTTTTCTAATATCCTCTCTAATCTTTTTGTAGGCCTGGCTTAGCTCTTGGTTTTTGCGGTTAATCTCCTGGGAGTAGGCTTCCAGCTGGTGCTCTTTCTTTCTTTTTTCATTTAAATCCTTAGCTTTATCTACCAATGAAATAAGTAAAATAAATGCTAGCATCAGGCAGAGGAAACCAATGGAGTAAAGAGAATTTTTGATCTTCTTGATAGCATCCTTAGCTTCCCGTCTATCCTGCACAAATTTAAAATACCCCTTTACATCTCCATTGAAGTCAACAAAGGGAACCATGAAAATATTGTAGTTTTCATCTGCTGTAATATTTCTAGAAGGCAAGCCTTTTATTAATAGCTCTTTGCTTTCTTCATCTAATTTCCATGGGTCATAGCTCTGAGTGCCAAACAGAAACTCCCCTTGCTCAACCCATGAAATTTGGCTCTCATGGATTGGGTAAATAAAGTAGTCACCCTTAAAATCCCTTTTTAAATCGGTAATAAATATACTTCCCAGCTCCACGCCACTTTCCACCGTTCCCAGGTAGGTGCCCTGATACCACATGGGTACAACTACCCTGAAACCATAGCCACCTCTCCCCTCTTCCAGGCCCCTTACTATCTGTTTTAGCCTATTTGCCTTATTTACAGTGTTTCTGAAGCTGCTCAAGTCGTCACCGTATCGATCCGGCATATGGAGTCGAAGAAAGGAGGTGGAGTCGGGAAGATGAAACTGTATCTGGGAAATGCTGGGACTGAGCTGGCGATAAGCATCTCCTAGAGTATACAAGAGCTGCTCCCTATCCCGCTCATAAAACGCTCTTTGCACCTCTACATTGTGGGCTAAGCTCAGCGCTAATACTTCGCTTATTTCTATTCTATGATGGTACTGGTTGTTGATGGCCTGCCTAAATCTGAGATAGCTTTCCGTCTCTTCTTTCTCAATCAGACTTATATTAGACACGGAAGAGGAATAGGAAAAAGTGAATGTGATAGCAAGCATAATTATGCCTATAAAAATACTAGCTATTTCTCTCAATTACATCCCACCCTCCTTTAGTATACAGCAGATAAAGCTCATTTCATGAAGTTATATTAAAGTGTTTGATTCTACAAATTTTTCCAAGAACCTGCAATAATCCAGCAGTTATGCCTATAATCATATCTTATGGTCCTATAATTGCTTTCTATGTGCAAGAAAAAACCACTCCTTTTAGTCCAGGAGTGGCATTAAATTTGTCATTGCTCTTATCTATGGCTGTCTGGCAAAAACGTGCTTGCCGATTTTTTTAATTACCGGAAGGCTAAATATCCAGCGGTTAGTGGAGGTGGCTGGATTGTAGAAATACAGTGCTCCACCCGAAGGATCCCAGCCATTGATAGCATCTCTTGCTGCATTGCGAGCTGATTGGTTTGGCTCCAGGTTAATAGAGCCGTCTAAAACAGGTGAGAACTGGTAGTACCTGCCCTGAGATTTTTCAAAAATCACCCCGTATATAGTATTGGGGAACAAGGGACTTCGTACCCTGTTTAACACCACAGCGCCTACAGCTACCTGACCCTCGTAGGATTCTCCCCTGGCTTCGGCATGGATAATCTTAGCTAGCCAATAGATATCATTTTCTGTAAACCTACTTGCATCAGAGCCACGGGATGCCACTGTGGCTACAGCTCTCTGGGGCTGGGCCCCCTGTGGGAGATTCAGTATCTGCCCTACTAGGATTTGGTCAGAGGTCAGATTATTTGCCCGTCGCAGCTCTTCAACTGTAATACCGTACTGACGGCTGATAAGAAACAGACTTTCACCTCTGACTACCTGGTGTGTTGCTGCTCTTGCAGAAGTCGCTTTTACTCCTGCTGGTAATCTTAACACTTGGTCTATTAAAATCATATCTGAGTCCAAGCTGTTTACTTTGCGCA
>CAYVRD010000128.1:0-5176 GCA_964454195.1 uncultured Clostridia bacterium | reverse complement strand
TAATCCAGCTCTTTATCTTGAAAATGATGGGCAAATATCTCTCCTGCCTTACCCATCACGATAGGGTCAAAAATAACATCTGCCATGTACAGAAATCCCCCAGGAATAATCCTCTTGGGATCAGCTAGACGCTGACACCAGTCTTGTAGCAGCTGGTTTACTTCTCTTTCATTGAGGGATGGTATGTATTTGATGCCACCAGCAGCTCCTGTAACAGTAGTCAAGGTTCCTTGCTTACTTCTAACTAGAGCATCCTTAATAATTGCTAAATCCTCACTGACTGTAGACTTAGCTGCACCAAACTGCTGGCAAAAAAAGCTCAGAGAAATAAGCTTATGGGGTTGTTCCATCAATATTTTTGTTATTAGGGCTAATCGCTCTCCCCGCTTAAACCTATCCATTGGTTTCTCTCCTAATGCTTTCAATTTGCCTTCTTCTTTATCATAACCTGCTGCACCAGCTCCAAGTCGCTAGGCTTGTCTACGTCTACTCCAATTTCCGGGTAATTTGATATGACAGCCTTCCCTTTGACCCCCAAGAGCTTAGATACACGCTTCTCAATCTCTGCGATAGTCAATATTCCTAAAAGGTATTTAAATATACTGCTCAAGCCAATTCGCCTAACCAGCCCTAGAGGACTTTTTCTCAGAGCAACCAGCTCCTCCGCCTTTGGGGCACATTGGGAGGCAATGGCAGGCTTTATCAGCATAATATTTCCTCCGGTAAAAATCCCTTCTTTTATCTTTACATAGGTACGCTTCACACCAGGGAACTTTTGGTCATTTACTTCCTTGGACACTATAGAATAGAATAGCTCTACTTCTGGATTTTTCAAGCATTCGCTAATAAAGTCGTCTACTGCTTCCGTAGTTAAGAGAGGAATATCCGAGGAAGCCAAGAGCACATGCTTTTCCCTGTTTAGCTTTTGTAGGCCACTTAGCACCCCTTGAATAACTGTTGCTCCTCCTGGAGCAAGTATAACCTTGGGATTATTAGAAAATAAAGGCCCCAGCTTATCCTCTGGCCCTACTACAACCACCTTATGGATAAAAGGCGATTTGCTGATAGCCTCTACCACATACTCCACCATAGCTTTATTGCCAATGGTCAATAAGGCATCGTTATCCACACTACTATCTTCAGTTAGTTTAGCTTTGTAGTTACTACCAGCTAATACAATTGCATCCATTCTTATCTTTACCTTTCGTTAACAGCCTAATAATTTAGATGCTAAAAGCTATTCCTTCTCTTCTAAAAACTGCTGTTCAAGTGCTCCCAGCATACTGTTTTCTGCATTCTCCACATGCTGTTGAGCTAAAAATTGAGCTTGGGTTGCATTGCGTTCCGAGATGGCTTCCACAATTTCTTTATGTTCCAGCAATGTATCCTTCATTCGACCAGGTACAGCTAGGGAGGCAGTTCTAAACCGTTGAATCTGCTCTCGCAAATTGTTGATTATCTGAACTAATCGATCATTCCTGCTGGCTTTGTATAGAATGTCATGAAAGCTTGTGTCTAACTCCACCAGTGCTGGCAGGTCATTGTTTTCTGTGGACTCATTTACCCTCACCAAATGACGCTCCAGCTCCTCTAGCTCATCCTCTGTGATTCGCTCTGCTGCCAATCCTGCAGCTAGTCCTTCTAGCGCTGCTCTGATTTCAAAGACGTCAGCAATATCCTTTAGGGATATTCCTGCCACGTATGCACCCTTCCGTGGAACCATTACCACAAAGCCTTCTAGCTCTAATTTGCGGATAGCTTCTCGCACTGGCGTTCGACTTACTCCCATATCTTCAGCCAGCTGCACTTCCATAAGCCTTTCTCCAGGCTTTAAGGTTCCATTGATAATGGCTTCCCTAAGAGATTCGAAGACTAGCTCCCGCAATGGTTTATAGTTGTCTAATCTTATTGGTATCATCTTTTTATTCACTATAACCACCCCAGACATTTTATGATATTCAATTCATTATAATCCCTTTTTTCCAAAAATTAAATAGTTGTTGTTAAAAATACTTTATATCCTGGCTTTTTTATGAAAAATTCACCAGCTTTTGTGGCTAATTGCTGGTCATTGTTCGGTATAACACCAAATACTGTTGTACCACTTCCTGACATCAGAGCAGGTATGCCCATGTCAATCAATTGATTTTTGATGGTAGCTATTTCTGGATAGAGCCGAAAAGTTACTGACTCTAGTACATTTCCCCAAGCTTTAGTAAGCAGATAGGTGTCTCCCTGCTGCAAGGCTTGGATAACTTGCTGGGTATTTGGCCTAGCCATATGCTGCTCTAGCTCTAGACTCTGATAGATGAGTCCAGTGGCAGCACCAAAAGGAGGCTTAACTAATATTATTGAAAGCTTGAGCCTGTTAGCTAAGCTGGTTAGCTCAGTACCTGTCCCACAGGCTAGAGCAGTACCCCCTAAAATGCAAAAGGGAACGTCTGAGCCCAATTTTGCACCTAGCTTCATCAGTTGTTCTGTACTGCAATTTAAGCCTAGCAGCTGGTTCAGACCAACCAATACTGCTGCTCCATTACTACTTCCCCCTGCCAAACCCGCTTCCAAGGGCAATATTTTTTCCAGGTGGATAGAAATACCGGGATTGATATTGTACTCCTGACAAATTAGTTTGGCAGCCTTATAAGCAATATTTGTCTCATCTAGGGGGACACCCGACATATTGCTGGTCAGGCTAACAACACCAAGAGCAGCTTTGTCTACAGAGACTGTCACTTCATCACCTATAGCAACCTGCTGCATGACCATTTCCACTTGATGATACCCATTAGGCAATCTCTGGATAACATCTAAGGACAAGTTTATTTTTCCACGGGCTTGCATAGTAAGCATAGAATATCCTCCAGATGTTTTAATGTATATTCTATTTGCTATCTATAGGCAAATCCCTTCTATTTCATGGCTATACAGGTAGAAAATCTGAATAATTTTATAGCTAATAGTACATATTATTCGCTATGTTAAGTAAAAATATACCAAATTATCTCTCCATGCCTTACTATTGTTCCCAGTCGCCTTCTACAATAGGTGGATCATCCCTCCTTGCTGTATAACATTATATGCCAGTTATTTTATGTTGACATGACTTTGATAGAGAATTATAATTAAAAAAACGGCCTTTAAGTCAGTTCAGTGAGACTGACAAGGATGCACGGAGAAATATACAAACCCTTTAAATTAGTCCAGTGAGACTAGCAAGGGAAAAATAGTCTAATGAAGTCTATTTATCCTGGTTAGTCTACTAACGAGGTTTTTTTTATTTTCCCTAGGTCGTAAAAAAACAAATGGAGGTAGACTATCAATGAATGAGTTGCAAATGAAAACAGCCCTACCCTTATCAATCCAGCACGTTTTTGCCATGTTCGGCGCAACTGTTTTAGTTCCTTTTTTGACTGGCTTAAATCCGGCAGTAGCTTTATTTACTGCTGGCTTAGGGACACTGGTTTTTCACTTGATTACTAAAGGACAAGTCCCAGTTTTTCTTGGTTCATCCTTTGCCTTTATCGGCGGAATCATCGCTGTTAGAGAGCTCTTCGGCCTGCAGTATGCCACTGGCTCAATGATAGCTGTAGGAGCTGTTTACCTAATAATGGCTTTAGTAGTCTCAGTAATCGGCATCGATCGGGTGAGACAGATTTTCCCTCCTATCGTCACTGGTCCTATTATCATAGTAATTGGGTTAATTCTAGCTCCCATCGCTGTAGATATGGCCTCAGTTCACTGGGGTGTGGCAATTATAACCGCTATCACTGTAGTCTTTACCAGCATGTGGGCAAAGGGCTTCTTTAAGCTAATCCCCATCCTTACAGGGATTGTGGTAGGCTATGTAGTATCCATATTCTTAGGCATAGTGGACTTTAAACCAGTGATGGATGCCAGCTTTGTAGCCCTGCCTCAATTCATGGCTCCCCAGTTTTCTCTTGGCGCTATGCTAATTATCGTCCCTATTGCAATTGTTACTCTAGTTGAACACATCGGTGATATTACAACTAACGGTGCTGTGGTAGGAAAGGATTTTATGAGAGAGCCTGGCTTACATCGCACACTAATCGGCGACGGTCTTGCCACCGCATTAGCAGGTGCCTTTGGTGGTCCTGCCAACACCACCTATGGAGAAAACACAGGTGTCTTGGCTATCACCAAAAACTACAGCCCCGCTATCATCCGCATGGCTGCAGTAATAGCAATTCTGTTAAGCTTTATGGGTAAGCTGGGGGCCCTAATCACCACTATTCCAGTACCGGTAATGGGTGGCGTGAGCTTTATCCTTTTTGGTATGATTGCTAGCGTAGGTGTAAAAACTCTAGTGGACAGCGCTCCCGATTTATCAAACCTGCGCAACTCCAGCGTAGTATTTGTAATACTAATAATCGGTATTGCCAGTCTAACCGGATTTAGAGATCCTGCTGGCAATGTGGCTGTAATTCCCTTAACTGAAAACGCCAGTTTATCAGGATTGAGCTTAGCAGCAGTAGTGGGTATTGCCTTAAATGCCCTCTATGAAATTTTCTCACCGGCAAACTCGGAAGAGGTGGCAAAGGAAGAGTCCAGCAAAAGAAAGTCGCTGACAAAAGAAGAGCTAAGCGGAGAAAACGCATAGACAAATTTTTAGGCTGTGCTATTAGCACAGCCTTTCTTATCATCATTAATTGCAAATAATTAACTTACTGGAGGTTTTCATTATGGAAAACAAACCCGAGCAGCTTCCCTTTTTAGCCAAGACCCCCATAATAATTTTAAATTTACTGTTCCTCTTTCCACTAGGACTTTACTTCATGTGGAAATACCAGCGCTTCAACAAGCCTGCACGAATTGTCATTACCATTGTTGTCGTTAGCTTTTTTATTCATGCCACCCTTAAGAAACAAGGAATAATTTAGCAGCACTTACCTTTAATAAAGGGCTGTATTTTGCAAGCTAAGCATACCCAGGAGCGCTTGGAAAAGACCACGGGTATATTTAACTCTTTAGCTTGCTTTTTTATTTGGCTAGCAGCGTTATGATTAATAAAGTCTGTTAGGATAACTACCAGCTCTGCCTTAGCCGGAATTCGCAGTTGTTTGCGATACTGGGTTTTTCTACCGTCCATATGTACAACCTCTGATACCCCTAGCTCAGCTAAATTCTTGTCAATATTTCCCAGGCTGTCTCCTCCTAC
>CAYVRD010000127.1:0-5242 GCA_964454195.1 uncultured Clostridia bacterium | reverse complement strand
ATTCTTCATTAATACCTTGCCGTGGGTAGGACCGGAGGCATTTGTCATTCTCTCAAATTGAATGCCTGTAAATACATTGTCGTAAACCCCAAAGCCCCACTGGGGACTATCGGATGGGTCAAACAACTCAAAGCCTGTAGCTAAAATAATTGAACCCACTTCAATTACAAAAGTTTCTTCCTTCTGCTCAAAATCTATCGCTTCGCGGTGACAAGCCTTTACACAAGCCTGGCCACACTTGCCTTTTTTAACGAATAGACAGTTTTCCGGATCTACACTTGCCTTTAAGGGTACTGCTTGAGGGAAGGGAATGTAAATAGCAGCGCGCTTTGTCAATCCTTCGTCAAATTCAGAAGGAATTTTATTCTTTAGAACACATGCCTTTTCGCAGTCACCACAGCCTGTACAGATATCTTCTTTTACATAGCGAGGCTTTTTAGTAACAGTAACCTTAAAGTTGCCCACATAACCATCCACATGCACTACTTCTGAATAGGTGTGGAGTGTAATATTAGGGTCTGAGTTCACATTTACCATCTTAGGAGTTAAGATACATGCAGCACAGTCCATAGTTGGAAAAGTCTTGTCAAATTTGGCCATATATCCGCCAATTGACGGCTCTCGCTCAATCATATATACCGGATGCCCTGCCGCTGCAATTTGTAAAGCTGATTGTATACCAGCTATACCGCCACCTACAACCAAGGTAGCATTGTTTATAGATACTTCTCTTTCAAAGATAGGTTTGTGATGCACTACTCTCTTAGCAGCAGCTCTAACTAGAGCAGTAGCTTTGGCTGTACTAGCCTTGTCGTCTATCGATATCCAAGAGCATTGCTCCCGAATATTGGCCATCTCTAGAAGATATCCATTTAACCCAGCTTGCTCTAAAGCCTTTTTAAAAGTAGGCTCGTGCATTCTTGGCGAACAGGCAGCCACCACTACCTTTGTTAAGCCTAGCTCCTTAATATCATTTTTTATCATATCCTGACCAGGGTCAGAACACATATATTTATACTCTCTAGCTACAGCTACGTTATCCCATTTTTTCGCTTCGTTGGTGACCTTTTCCACATCAACGGTAGCGGCAATATTTGATCCACAATGACATACATATACACCTATTTTTTCAGACATTATTCCACCTCCTATAGATATGTTTGGAGCACAGGCATGGCAGGTACTACTCCACGCTCTAGCCCAATTTTCTTTGCTTCTACATTAAAGCTCAAACCCACCAATTGGGTAAAATAAACTACTGGTATTTTGAAACTAGTGCCAAAATGCTGATTTAGCTTTTCCTGAAAAGCATCTAAGTTCATCTGACATAGGGGACACGAAACCGCAATAATGTCTGCTTCCCTTAACACCGCTTCATCGAAAATTTCCCTAATCAGCTTAAAGGCTACCTTTTCATTAGTTGAAATTAGAGCAGCGCCACAGCATTTAGTCTTTCTATTAAAGGGAACTACTTGAGCACCAATAGTTGTTAGCAGCTCGTCCATTGACTTAGGCTGCTCTGGATGGTCATAAGCCTTTGGTCTAACCATCTGACAACCGTAATAGGGAACCACCTTAAGCCCCTCAAGAGGCTTTTTCACCAGCTCCTTTACCTTATCTAATCCGATGTCTTCACAAATTACTTCCAACAAGTGTTTAACTCGATAGTCGCCAGAAAAATCCAATCCCACTTCTGCAAAAATTTTAGTAACCTGATCCTTAAGCTCAGGATATTTTTTTAACTTAGTTTTAACTTGATTAAGTCTAGAATAGCAAGCATTACAGGATACTGCAATGTCGGCATCTTTGCTTTTTGCTAGATTGCGGGCAGCCATCAAAACAGCTGTTTTCTGATCTTCACTAGCAGCAGCAGTAGCACCGCAGCAATTCCAATCATCAATTTCTTCCAATGCCACATTTAGCTTGTTGAAACACTGATCAACTGACATTTGATAATCTACTGCAGTTGCATGTAATGAACAGCCAGGATAATAACTGTATTTCATTTAAAAATCACCTCTTTTCCCTAAGGAAAGTATTTTCTTGAATTCGTTCTTGTTCTTTACTGTAGGAGGAAATAATGATAGCTTCTTTCTCATGAGTAGCTTAAATCCAATAGGTGCGTATTCAAATAGCTTTTTAAAATCTGTTTTTAATGCCACTCGAGTGATCAGTTGCCCCTCATTCAGTCTGCCTGATCCCTCAACCACCTTGTTAAAGGTTTGATAAAAAATTGGTGCCACAGCCTTTTCTTGTACATAGCCTTGTTTTATGGCCAGGTTCTTTAAAACGTACATCATATCAGTTATTACAATACCTCTTGGACACCTGGCAGTACAGCTATAACAAGATGCACATAACCAAATTGCTTTGCTTTTCAATACTTGCTCTTTCTGTCCTGCTCTAATAAGATTGATGATTTTTCTTGGTGTATAATCCATCTCGTAGCAGGTAGGACATGATCCAGAACAGGTGCCACACTGAATACAAGCCGTTATTTTCTCTCCTCCCGGTTGACTTGTCACTTCTTGAAAGAAGTCGTTAGTCTGTTTTTCTTCCATTTTTAGTAGACCGTCCATTTTCTCCCTCCTTTTTATTGTAAATTTTCTGAATATTTTAATAAATATTATTTTATAAAATATTGCAAATCTTATGCCAAATTAGTTTTTTCACATTATATTCTTTTGTCGCTTTTATTAAGGCTATTTTAACTATTAATCACTATGTACTAGTTACCACATAATCATGTGTAATGTTTTATTGGCACTATTTTGCTTAGCAATTAGTCTCTGTAAACAAAAATTGACACTAAGCTAATCCTAGTGTCAATTTTTGTTGAACTTTTCTAACTTCTTATATAGTGCAGTGCGACTAAGTCCTAATAATTCTGCAGCTTTTTGTTTATTATTATTTGTGTAGTCTAATATCTCAAAAATAATCTCTTTTTCCTTTTGCTCTATAAGCTCCGCTAGTGGTTTAACCTGAATACTTACCTTTGTCCCTGTTTGAGCCAACAGCTTTTCTGGCAAGTGGTTAGCATCAATAATTCCGTTGCTCGCTAGGTTAAGTGCCCTCTCTAACACATTTTCCAGCTCTCTAATATTACCTGGCCATTTGTACTTCTTCATTACTACTAAAGCTCTGTCTGTAACATCCGGCTTGCTAATTTCGTACCTTAAAGCTAATCTGATGAGAATATTATTAATTATATATGATAAATCCTCTACCCTTTCCCGCAAAGGTGGTAAAAATAAGCCTATTACTAATAATCGATAGTACAAGTCTTCCCTAAAAGTACCTAGCCTCACCATTTCTGCTAAGTCTTTATTAGTGGCAGAAATAATCCGCACATTTACCTTGATAGTTTTAGTACCCCCTACCCGCTCAATCTCCCTCTCTTGAATTACCCGTAAAATCTTTGCTTGCATCTCTAATGGCATGTCGCCTATTTCATCTAAAAAAATTGTTCCGTTGTCAGCCAGCTCAAATTTACCTGGCTTGCCGTCTCCTCTAGCTCCTGTAAAGGCTCCCGATTCGTAGCCAAAGAGCTCCGACTCCAAAAGATTAGCAGGAATGGCAGCACAGTTCACCTTAATAAAAGGATTTTTGCGACGCCTACTCTCCTGATGTATTGCTAAAGCTAGTAGCTCTTTCCCAGTGCCTGTCTCGCCGGAAATCAGCACATTTGCATCAAAAACTGCAGCTCTTTTAGCCAATTCAATTGTATCCAGTAGCTGTTTATTATCACTGATAAAGTGCTGAAAATTACTATTGCCCAACTCCTTGCTGGCCAGCCGCTCCTTGTAATAATTTACCTCCTCCTCTAGAGTGCCTAACTGATCAATAAGCATTTTTACTCCTCTATTGTTCTTAGAAATAAGGTAGCTAATAGCTCCCACTACTCCTCCCCCATGCTTGTCAATTAGGGGCTTTTCCTCCAGCACTGCCGACTCCTGGTGCTTATCCTTAATGAGCTTAGCAATCCTCTCTCCCGTAGTCAACACATGGTCTATGAGTGAGTAATCCACCAAATCTGTCAGCTTCATTCCAATTGCTTTTTCTTTGGATTGATTAATTATTTTACAGTATTGTTCGTTAATAAAAACAATATGCCCACTGGTGTTTACCACGGCAATTCCACTGGGAGCACTGTTAAATGCCATAGACATTAATCCTTCGCCCAAAACACCGTTTTTCTCTTGCACCTTTGCCATGCCCCCTTATGAGAGATATTAAAATTATATGCTTTTAATTTCTCTATATATTGTGCATTTCCTCCAAAGTTGCTATAAGTATATCCTTTAATGCTTTTGAAATATACAGAAGCGACGAATCAGACTTTGGTTAAAGTCTGATTCGTCGCTTTGAGGGTGATAACTGTGTATATGGAGGGTTTAAGCTTTTATTTCCTTGCTTTCCAGTGGCTGAAGTACTTCAGGACCTTTTGCCTTCTGAACAAGGAACATAGCCACTAGTATCCCTAAGCCTAAAAAGTCGAGAATCTCGTTTTTAGATACTAATAAGAAGGATGCGGCAAATAGTACTATTCTCATTAAGAAACCTACTCTACCCCAGTACCAGCTTTGTACAGCTGAGGAAAGGGCGTAAATACCAATTAGGGCTGTTATAGCTCTAAGTATTATGCTAAAAGGATCTCCAATCATCAATATGGCAGGTGCATAGAAGAACATAAAGGGAACTATGTATGCAGCAATGCCTAGCCGGAATGAGGTAAAGCCTGTTTTCATAGGATCTGACCCACTAATTGCCGACGCTGCATAGGATGCTAAGGCTACTGGTGGAGTTATTGCAGATACACACGCATAATAGAAAACGAAAAAGTGGGCTAATAAAGGCTCAATGCCCATTCTCACCAAACCAGGTGCAACCACCGACGCAGCCACAGCATAAGCTGCCGTAGTTGGCATACCCATACCTAAGATAATTGAAATGAGCATAGCAAATACTATTGCCATAAACTCAGAGGTACCAGCAATACCAAGCAATAGGCTGGCAAACTTCATTCCTATGCCGGTTAAGGCGATTACACCCATGATAATACCTGCTGAGGCACAGACAGCCATAAGCTGGATAGCACCCCGGGCACCCTTGTCAAAGCCTTCCAAGACCTCTTTTAAACCCATTCTATTGTCTTTAGTTAACCAGCTAACTAAAAAGCTGGCTACTATGCCGATAAACCCTGAGTAGATAACTGAAAATCCTGCTGCCAACATTGCAAACA
>CAYVRD010000126.1:0-5276 GCA_964454195.1 uncultured Clostridia bacterium | reverse complement strand
GTGGAGGTTAATGGAAGACGTATTGCCGCCTCAGCCAACGGTATGCCCCACTCTATACAAGAAATAACAACCAACAACTTTAATGGTCACTTTTGTATCCACTTCTTAAATAGTCGCCAACACAATAATAACTTGGTAAATCAATCCCATCAGCGAGCAGTAAATATTGCTGCAGGAAAATAAGGAATAGTAGCGAATATCTTAAGCAGCTAAAGAATATAACAATATTACATAATAACATCCAGGCCTTTCTGCCTGGATGTTATTATAATAGCTGCTAAAAATCGCTGAATAGGGGTTAGCTGCAATGAAAAAAATCTATTTTTTTAGCATGTACCTAATATTCCTGATAGCATATCTGCACCAATTTTTATTTTTGCCTGATAATAGCTATGTTTTATTGACCTCCATAGGCATTTCTCTGTTATTGCTGTCAACTATAACCATGATCAGAGGCTTTCAGCTTTATATTTCCTTGATATCCCTAGCTATAGGCCACCTGGTGCTGCTAAGCTATGGCATGGGATTTGACACCTGGTACTACAGCATCACTAAAAGTATAGGTATTCCCATATTGTTTGTAGCCATTCCCATGATTTCCTTTCCCATCAAGTATGGTCACTACCTAGAATCGGTAGAGGCTTATGTGGCATCTAGAAGGGAAAAGCCCTTTTTATTATTTTCCCTCTTAGCAACTATGGTGCTAGCCCTTTCCCTAACCTTGAACATAGGCTCAATACCTACAATGCAAAACCTGTTAGGCAAATCAAAGCTGCCCAAAAAATATTTAGCCCGCCTCTATACAGCTGGCTACTCCTCCTACATGGTCTTTTCGCCCTATGATGCGGTTGTGATTATGATGCTCCTCTTTGCATCAGTCAGCTACTACCAGTTTTTCCTTGCAGGACTCTCTATGGTTTGCTTGATTATTGGGGTATCAGCCTTGCTGGTACGGACAGACCCAGCTCTTTTAGAGGAGGTAAATAGCAGGCTAGCTGGTCAAGTGGAGGAGGTCAAAGGGAGAAAAATATATGAGCTGTTGACTCATATAGTAGTGCTGATAGCCCTAGCCTTTCTAAGCAACATCCTATTTCCAGGCATTAACCAAATGCTTATTATCGCCCTGATTATCATCTGCTACTCGATTTTTTGGTGCAAGCTGGTGGGTGCCCTGGACAATCTCAAGGAGGAGCTGAAAACCTATAGCAGCAATTTGTTGGGCTATAAAAGCTTTTTGCCCTTTTTGATTTCAGCAACCTTTTTAGCCTCCATCATATCCAATACGCCTCTTAAAGATATTATTTCGTTGGGGTTAAATTATCTAAATGCGCTGCCCTTATATTTTGTGATTCAGCTGCTGATGGTATTTACAGTAGCTCTCAGCCTGGTGGGAGTTCACATGATGATTACAGTGACTACCTTGGCCTTTACTATTTCTCCCCAGATTATCGGGCTGGGCAACGTTCCCTTTGCTATGACGCTCCTCACCTGCTGGTATTTGGCCATGTGTATCTCGCCCTTTGCTCCCTTTGCAGTGGTAGTAGGGGATACTATCGGTGAAAGGCCCTTTAAGGTGACCCTGGAGTACAACCGGAACTTTTGCCTAGCCATGATTATCTTAGCCCCTGCCCTGATCTATTTAATCAATAGGGTATATATATAAGCAAAAAATGACAAATACTATAAGAGTCAGATTGAAATATCTAGTATTTTGTGTTATATATACTTATGAATTACTATGAACAGAAACATTAGATTGGGAAGGGCTGATAATTAAATGGAAAACAGACAACCATCGTCAAACTTTATCAAAAATATTATTATAGAGGATTTAAAGAACAATAAGCATAGTGAGATTATTACCCGATTTCCACCGGAGCCTAACGGCTACCTACATATTGGACATGCCAAGTCAATAGTTCTAAATTTTGAGCTGGCCGATGAATTTAAGGGGAAGACAAATCTGCGCTTTGATGACACTAATCCGTTAAAGGAGGACGTGGAGTATGTGGAGTCAATCAAGGAGGATGTAAAGTGGCTAGGCTTTCAGTGGGATGGCCTCTTCTTTGCCTCGGACTTTTTTGAGGAAATGTACAACCGAGCAATACTGCTGATCAAAAAGGGCTTAGCCTATGTATGCGATTTATCTGCCGAGGAAATCCGAGCAACCAGGGGTACTCTTACCCAGCCTGGACAGGAAAGTCCCTATAGAAACAGAGCTGTAGAGGAAAATCTGGACCTATTCCAGCAGATGCGCCAGGGGGAGTTTGAGGATGGAAGTAGGGTGCTGCGGGCCAAGATTGACATGGCCTCTCCCAACCTAAACATGCGGGATCCGGTGCTTTATCGCATCGCCCATGCCACCCATCACAACACCGGGGATCAGTGGTGTATTTATCCTATGTATGACTATGCCCATCCCCTTGAAGACGCCATCGAAGGAGTGACCCACTCTATTTGCACCCTGGAGTTTGAGGATCATCGTCCTTTGTACGATTGGGTGATTCGAGAATGTGAGATGGAGTGTCAGCCCCAGCAAATAGAGTTTGCCCGCCTAAACATGACTAATACGGTTATGAGCAAGCGCTTGTTAAAAAGATTAGTTGATGAGCAGGTGGTAGACGGCTGGGATGACCCCAGAATGCCAACCATCTCAGGCCTGCGCCGTCGGGGCTACACTCCCGAGGCCATCTGTAGCTTTGTTAGAGAAATTGGGGTTTCCAAGAGCAACAGCACCGTAGATGCCCAGATGCTGGAGCATTTCCTGCGGGAGGATTTAAAGCTAAAGGCGCCTAGAACTATGGCTATACTAGACCCTCTCAAGGTGGTCATCACCAACTACCCAGAAGGGCAGGTAGAGCTGCTGGAGGCGGAGAACAATCCAGAAAACCTGGAAATGGGTACCCGGCAAATCCCCTTTTCCAGGGAAATCTACATTGAGCAGGACGACTTTATGGAGGACCCACCCAAGAAATATTTCAGACTGTTTCCCGGCAACGAGGTACGCTTAAAAAATGCCTATTTTATTAAGTGTGAGGAGGTTATCAAAGACTCCCAAGGCAAGGTGGTGGAGCTGAGATGCACCTATGATCCTGCCACCAAGAGCGGCAATGACTTTACAGAGCGCAAGGTCAAGGGTACAATCCACTGGGTAGAGGCCACCCAAGCTGTGCCGGCAGAGTTTCGCCTGCTGAATCCGCTAATCCTAGATGATGACCAGGAGGAGGAGAGAGATTTTATGGAGCAGCTTAACCAGCAATCACTAGAAATTCTCCAGGGCTTTGTAGAGCCCAACATGCAGGAGGCTCAGCCCCAGGATAAGTTTCAGTTTTTCCGTCACGGCTACTTTAATGTGGATTATAAATACACAGCTGGCAATAAATTGGTGTTCAATCGAATAGTATCATTAAAGAGCTCCTTTAAGCTATAGAGTAAGGCTTATTAAAAGCTATAGGTTAAGCCTATACATCAAAACAGTCCGATAAGGGCTGTTTTTCTTTTTGCAAAGGACAATTTTTGGCAGCTGAGCATAAAATAGAGCGCTGGTGAGATATAGCTGAAGGGAGTCAGGATATTTAACGGGCAAGCTGGTGAGAATAGCTAGGAGAAAGTAAATGTTGAGGTGGTAAAGTGACTGAGTCAAACCTTCTACAGCTGCTGATTTTAGTAGCTCTCATCGGCTGTTCCTCCTTTTTTTCTGCCTCGGAAACCGCCCTCATGTCCTTGAGCAGAATCCGCATCAGGCATATGGCAGAGGAGCAGATTGAAGGGGCTAAAAGAATAGAACTGCTACTGGAAAAACCCAGTAAGGTGCTGGGAGCTATTTTAGTAGGAAATAACCTAGTAAATATAGGAGCGGCCTCCCTAGCCACATCCTTAGCTATTCAGTACTTTGGGCCCAGTGGTATCGGCATAGCTACCGTGGCCATGACTATAATTATTTTAATTTTTGCCGAGCTCACTCCCAAGACCCTGGCAGCCCAGTACTCGGAAAAAACAGCCTTGATAGTGGGGCGGTCAGTTTACAATCTCACCGTCCTCCTTCATCCTGTCACCCTAGTATTAGGGTGGATAACCGGGACTATTTTTAGGGCAGCAGGGCTGAAATCTGTAGCTCGCAAGCCCTTTATTACTGAGGATGAGCTTAAAACCATTGTCAATGTAAGTCATGAGGAAGGACTGCTGGCCATGGGCGAAAAAGAGATGATTCACAACGTGGTAGAGTTTGGCGACACCCTGGTAAGGGATGTGATGGTGCCTAGAAGAGATATGGTGGCCATTGAGCTATCGGCGGATTTTGACCAGGTGCTGACAGTGATTAAGGAGGAGCAATACTCCCGCATCCCAGTGTACCAGCAAACCATCGACAATATAGTAGGAGTTCTCTATGTCAAGGATCTGGTTTTATACCATATGCACCAACAGGAGCCCAGTAGCTTCAAGGTGGAGGATTGTCTGCGCAAGCCCTACCATACCTTTGAATTTATCCCAGTAACCCAGCTCTTTGAGGTGATGAGAAAAAATCGCACCCACCTGGCCATAGTGCTGGATGAGTACGGCAGTACGGCAGGCATTGTGACCATGGAGGATCTGGTGGAGGAAATAGTGGGAGACATCAGTGACGAATACGACCACAAGGAGCAGGATGTGGAGCTGAGCAGAGAAAACGAATACGTGGTAGAGGGCAGCACCAAGCTGGAGACCATCAACAGCATGCTGGGGATAAAAATAAAGGGCGGCAATCTGGAATCCATCGGCGGATATGTGATTAGTAAGCTGGGGCGCCTACCCAAAGCAGGAGAAACCTTAAAATTTGAAGAATATATTATAAAAGTCAGCGAGATGGAGCATACCCGGATAAAAAAACTAATCATCACTACAAAAGGAGGTTGAAATCTTGATGGAGAACATACTCAAGAGAAGAAGTATAAGAAAGTATGAAAACAAGCTGGTAGATGAGGAAAATATTAAAAAAATACTGGAGGCGGCCATGAGTGCTATTATACCTATAGGCTATCCTGCCGAATCTAAGCCGCCGGCCGATAGATATAATGAGCAGCGGATACATATGGAAAAATGGTAAAATAATATCCAATATGTGGAGGTAAGAGGATGAAAAAGACAACTGGTGTATTTGCGCTGCTACTATTAGCCGTCTTCTTTGTAGCGGCTAATCCAGCCTGGGGGGCTGGGTTCAATGATATGCAGGGGCACTGGGCAGCACATGATGTTAATCGGATGAGCAGCAAGGGAATTATATTAGGTGACGGCAGGGG
>CAYVRD010000125.1:2063-5327 GCA_964454195.1 uncultured Clostridia bacterium | reverse complement strand
CTGTAGTGGCACAGGGGTTTTGGGTAGGAGAGCCGATGCCAGGTGGCGCAAAAAGCCCCAGCAGCTAATAAGTTTACCTAAGCTCCAGCTGGAAATATTGAGTAGGACAAGCCAGTGTGTTAAGGTGGGAGGCATATTAGTGTACAGTACCTGTAGTATTGAACCTGAGGAGAATCTGGATGTTATAAACGCCTTTTTAATCAACAACGATAATTATATTTTAATAGATATGAGAGATGTCTTACCCTTTGAACCAAAAGAAGAGGACTTAAAAATGGCGCAAAAAGGGTACTTTCAGTTCCTGCCCCATGTACATGGTACTGATGGTTTCTTTGTTGCCAGGCTTAAGAGAATTAAATAAATCCATTAGTGGCAAGCTAGAACAGACGTTTTTGTCTGTTCTTTTATAATAATTTCTCCTCTAATAAAAAAGAGGATAAATATTTCAGATAGAGAATAATAAAAGGGGTTAAAATGGTGAGGGAAAAATGTTTGTCAATTTGTGATATGACTATTCTACAATTTCAAGAGGAGCTAGTTTCTCATGGGATACCCAAGTTTAGAGCCCAACAGGTATTTCAATGGATTTATGAAAAGGGTTGTAATGACTTTTCTAAGATGACCAATTTATCTAGGCAGCTACAAGAAGAATTAGCAGACCGCTACTCGATTTCACCTTTAACTATACGCTCTAAACAGATATCTAAAGACGGCACTATAAAGCTTTTGTATCAGCTGGAGGATGGTGAAACAGTTGAAGCAGTTCTAATGGTTTACGGCGATAAAGAAGATCCAGATAGGCTAACCGTCTGTGTATCTACCCAAGTTGGCTGTAAAATGAACTGTGCTTTTTGTGCAACAGGTTTAGATGGGTTTGTAAGAAATTTGACTGTTGGAGAAATAGTAGGTCAAGTATTAGGATTTCAGCAGCTTCTAAAAGAAGAAAACCCTCAACTGAGAGTAACAAATGTGGTTTATATGGGTATGGGAGAGCCGTTGTTAAACTATCAAAACGTGGTTGAATCCATGAGACATTTACACGATCAACATAAGTTTAATATTTCCTATCGAAGAATAAGTCTTTCCACCTGCGGGATTGTGCCTCAGATACTAAGATTGGCTAACGAACAATTACCTGTGGTTTTAGCTATTTCTCTCCATGCCACCACAAATCAGGTTCGGGATAAGCTAGTGCCAATAAATAAAAGCTATCCATTAGAGGAGTTGTTGGATGCTTGTAGGCAGTATGTGAAAACAACTGGTAGAAAGGTGACCTTTGAATATATAATGCTTGCAAATATAAATGATTCAATGGCGGATGCAGATAGACTAGTAAAGCTGACTAAAAATCTATTAGTTAATATAAACATTATACCTTTTAATGAAGTTAATGAGACCGGTTATAAGCGCAGTAAAAGAGAACAAGTGGCAGCCTTTACCCAACATCTGTCCAAGCATGGGGTGGAAGTTGTGGTTCGGGAAGAAAAAGGTGGAGATATTTTAGCTGCCTGTGGACAGTTGCGCCAGTTGCAGCACAAATAATTAGGGGTGAATCATGATTGCTTTTGGCTTGACCAACAAAGGACTGGTAAGAAAAGCTAATGAAGATAGTTTCTTATGCTGTTTGCACAGACAGCTGTTTGCTGTTGCCGATGGAATGGGAGGTCATTTAGCAGGAGAAGTTGCCAGCAAGTTGGCTATACAGACATTGAATGACAAAATAAATGATTTTTCCGATAAAAATCCCAGGGAAACACTGCTGCAGGCAGTAATAGAAGCTAATACCGTAGTTTATAAAGCGTCTGAAAATAATGCTGCTTATGAAGGAATGGGAACTACCCTAACTGCTGCTATTGTTCATGGGGATAAGCTGTATATTTCCCACGTAGGAGATAGTAGGCTTTACTTAATAAGGGAAAATAGCTTACAGCTATTAACTAGCGATCACTCCTTAGTGACAGAGTTAGTTAACACGGGACAAATAAGCTCAGATGAAGCTAAAAATCACCCGCAAAAGCATATGCTTACAAGAGCACTGGGGACAAGTCCAATTGTAGAAATAGACTGTCAAGAGATAGCTATCAAACCAGATGATTTATTAATATTCTGTACAGATGGTTTATCAAACCTAGTGTCTGACAAGAGTATGACCCAGATTACTAAAAACAAGTCAATTGAAGAAAGCTCTTATCAGTTGTTGAACATGGCATTAGAATCGGGTGGACATGACAACATTACTATTGTTTTGGTTAAGGTATAATTGGCTGGACCAGGGGTGAAAAAATTGAAACTAATTGGTCAAAGATTAGGAAATAGATATGAAATATTAGAAAAAATTGGCGGAGGTGGAATGGCTTTAGTTTATAAAGCCAAGGACAGCCTTTTAAATAGAGTGGTTACGGTTAAAGTGCTTAGAGACGAATATGCCGATGACCAGGATTTTGTGCGCCGTTTTCGCCAAGAGGCGCAAGCTGTAGCCAGCCTATCTCATCTGAACATAGTAAATATATTTGATGTAGGGTACTTTGAGGGAAATCATTACCTGATTATGGAGTTTGTTGAAGGGCAAAACCTAAAAGAAATTATCAAAGAAAGGGCTCCTTTTTCTATTGATGAAACTCTAAATATAGCCAATCAAATATGTGAGGGCTTAGAGCATGCCCATGAAAACAAAATTATCCACAGAGATATTAAACCCCATAACATTCTGATAACTAAAAATGGAAAAGTAAAAGTAACTGATATTGGTTTAGCTAGAGCTGTAACTACTGCAACTCTAATCCACTCAAAAAAAGTCCTTGGCTCAGTCCATTATTTTTCACCTGAACAGGCAAAAGGAGAGCTGGCAGATGAAAAATCTGATATCTACTCCTTGGGAGTAGTTTTATATGAAATGCTTACAGGACAACTACCATTTACTGGTGGTGACAGTCCTATTTCGGTAGCTTTAAAACACATAGAGGATGAGCCAGAGTCACTAAGAAAGCTTAATCCTGCAGTTTCGAAGGGATTAGAGTATATAGTAAAAAAAGCAATGGCTAAAGATTCTCACAAGCGATACAGCAGTATAGGAGAGCTAAAAAAAGACTTGTTGGCAATCAAAAATAAAACCTACCAAATAGTCGATTCAGATGATGAGGATTTTGATAAGACCAGGGAAGTTGAACCAGTAAAAAGCTTTGGAAACAATAAAAGGGACAAGAAACCGAGACAGCGGAAAGTTAAACCACTGATTGCTATTATCGGCGCTATTATGGCACTAGC
>CAYVRD010000125.1:0-1963 GCA_964454195.1 uncultured Clostridia bacterium | reverse complement strand
TTCCAGTGCCAGAGGTGGTGGGTCAATCTAGGCTGCAAGCAGAAATAGCTTTGCAAAATGAAGGATTTATTGTAGATGTGGAATTAGAATATAGCAATTTGGTAGCACAAGGAAACGTAATTAGACAGTTGCCAAGAGCAAACAGTATGGAGCCTGAAGGTGAAACTGTTGTAATAACTGTCAGTCGAGGTGCT
Source organism: uncultured Clostridia bacterium (assembly GCA_964454195.1). GTDB lineage: Bacteria > Bacillota > Desulfitisporia > Desulfitisporales > JAWSUQ01 > CAYVRD01. The sequence continues at coordinate 1,769 of CAYVRD010000125.1, read as the reverse complement.
GAACCTAGTTTTATAAATATTCCAGACTTGACCGGTATGACACTGGATGAAGCAAGAAATACCCTGCGGGAAAATCGCCTAGCCCTTGGCCTAGTATCATCCGAGAGTAGTCGACAAATTTTTGAAGGCCGGGTAATAAGGCAGGATGTACCACCCCAATCCTTGATTCTCCAAGGCCAGACAGTAAATCTAGTGATAAGCTCCGGTCCTGGGCCTGCTGCCCAAAGATATAAGGTTGATGTGCCAGTTCCACAGGATAAAGAGGAAGGAATAGTGAAAATTATTGTCAGCGATGCCCGGGGAACGCGTACAGTATATGAGTTAAGTCACCGAGGTGGTGAATTGGTTACCAGACATGTAGAGCTATTTGGTCAAGGAACTATTAGTATTTATATAGATAATGAGTTAATAAAAGAACAGCAATTGCCTTAGGAGGTTTGCATGCTACAAGGAACAATTATGAAGGGGTATAGCGGATTCTATTACGTTAATGTTGAAGGTGTAGAAATAGAATGTAGCTTGAGAGGTAAATATAGGCAAACAAAGCAGAGCTTTTTGCCTGGTGATATTGTCAACATAACTATGCAACCAGATGGCACCGGCGTTATAGAAAGGGTTGAACCTAGAAAAAACCAACTGATTCGACCCCCTATTGCCAATGTGGATCAGGTTATCATTGTGATGGCCTTAAAAGAACCGGAGCCTCAGCTTGGATTATTGGATAGACTTTTAGTGCTGGCCGAGTCTAAGGGAATATACCCCGTCATATGCTTTAATAAGGCTGATATTGCTCAAGAGGAGTTGGATGTAGCCTATACTTATGAGAAAATTGGCTACAAAGTTATTGTTACAAGCACCATATCTGCTACCAACATTAGTAAATTAGCTGATGTGCTTAGGGGAAAAGTATCTGTTTTTGCTGGCCTGTCAGGAGTAGGGAAAACTAGTATCCTAAATGCAATCAGTCCAGACTTAGCATTAAAGACTGGAGCCGTTAGCACTAAAATTAAGCGGGGAAAGCATACAACTCGTCACGTGGAGCTGATCGCATTGCCTAGTGGAGGCTTAGTGGCAGACACTCCGGGCTTTAGCAATTTAAATATAGAGGATATTCCCTCAAATAGGCTATCCCTATACTTTCCCGAATTTTCGGGAGAAAAAATTGTCTGTCGGTTTAATCCTTGCTTACACCACAGAGAGCCTAGCTGTGGGGTGAAGGCTGCAGTAGAATCAGGAGAGATCGCTTCCAGTCGATACGCCAACTATCTCATATTGTTAGATGAATTAGTAACCGCTGAAAGGAGATACAGATAAAAAATGATAAAGATAGCGCCTTCCATATTATCGGCAGACTTTAGTATACTGGGTGATCAGGTAAGAAAAGTCGAGGAAGGGGGAGCAGACTACTTACATATAGATGTAATGGATGGACATTTCGTACCTAATATCACCTTTGGTCCCCCTGTAATACAAGCTATTAGAAAACATACCAATCTCTTTTTTGATGTACATTTAATGATTGAAAAACCTGATTTACTTATCCAGGACTTTGTTGCAGCTGGGGCCGATCTGGTAACAGTTCATGTGGAGGCATGTGTCCATGCTCACCGAACTATCCAGCTGATAAAAAGCAAGGGAGTTAAGGCGGGAATTGCCCTAAATCCAGCTACTCCCCTTGAAAGCATCAGGTATTTACTTTCGGAAGTGGATCTAATACTGTTAATGACAGTAAATCCGGGATTTGGCGGGCAAAAGTTTATTGAAGGCGT
>CAYVRD010000124.1:0-5465 GCA_964454195.1 uncultured Clostridia bacterium | reverse complement strand
ACAAGATTATAATGGATTTTCGAAGTTTTGCCACGAACTTGATGAGCCGGTATTGGTCGCAGAAAAGCAGCTTGCTGATAGTGAACAATTAGTTGAGCACGATGAAGTCATTGCTAGGATGCGGAGGAAGATTAATTCCGCAAAAGACTAAGATAATATATACCCCTGTAGCTGTTGATGATCTGGATGAAATCTTCTCTTATATCTCCAAGGATAACTTATCGAGTGCAGAAACCCTCCTGGAAAAGATAGCGGATAATATCGCTAAGCTTTCTACTTTTCCACATATGTGCTCAGATTATCTTCGTGAATTATTCATAACACAGGGGTAGGTTTTGCGTGCGTGTCACAAAAACCCCATATCGCCCCCCCGCTGCCATCTGAATATGACCTTCCAACTCCATAATCGTTAATACTTCCATCAATTCTATTTCATTAATATCTGTTTCCTTTGAGATCTCTGCCAAAGTCTTTGGGTTGCCTAAAAGACAATCTCTTATCTTCTTTTCCTTGCCAGTAAGTTCTTGTATTGGCAGCGAAAAATCAGAAGATACTCCAGTTTTTTGGTTAATGACTAGGTTATCTATTAGCTGGGTTAGATGCAGATACATAGCAGCTCCTGCCCTAATCAACTGGTTACAGCCCTTCCCACTTTGAGAATAGATTTCATGGGGTGCCACTAGTAGCTCTTTTCCCTGTTCTTTTGCCAGCTCAGCTGTGATTAGGGCCCCACTTTTTTCAGCCGCTTCTACAATTAACACCTTACTGCTAAGACCTGCTATGATACCATTGCGCTGGGGAAAATGCTCTGGTCTAGGCTTAGTACCTGGTGGGTATTCTGAAATAACTGCACCTGTCTCTATCACTGCTTGCATTAGCTCCCGATGCTCATTGGGATAGCATAAATCTAAGCCATGACCAACCACCGCTAAGGTATAACCACCCCTTTTAATACAAGCAGTATGGGCATAGCTATCAATGCCTTTAGCCAAGCCACTGATGACTGGTATTTGGTACGTTGCCAAATAATTAGCTGCCTCTGCAGCTAACTGTTTTCCGTAGCTAGTGCACCTGCGGGCTCCCACTATTGCTACTGATGATATCGTATCTTTAATGGCACCCTTATAGTAAAGTATTGTGGGTGCTTTTGCATATTGCAAAAGCTGTTGAGGATAGCTTGGGTGATGGATAGTCAAGGTTTTAATGCCGTGCTTATGGAGCTTTTCCTTAAGATGACGGGCTTTGTCTAAGGATTTGTCGCTGTGTAACTTGGCCGCCAGCTTAGCTCCAATCCCCTCTACCTGCTGTAATTGGTCTAGGTCAGCATCATAAATGCTCTTTGGGTCACCAAAATGCTCAAGAAGCTTTCTCTCGGTAATACTACCAATGCCTGGCACTAGTCTTAACCACAACCAATATTCCAGTGACTCCAATATCAGTCAACTCCTTGCAGGACAGCCATGCTAGCCCCTTCTCTTTCCATCTCTCGACCCATTAAGGCAGCTGCGATATCTTTCTTGCGAATTTTCTCAGCGCCCTCCATATCAGCAAAGGTTCTGGCTATTTTAAGATACTTTTGGAAGGCTCTGGCACTGTATTGATATCTATCATAGGCCAGCTGTAATAGTCTTTCACCCTCAGGCTCAAGCTTACAAAATTCCTTCACCAGGGCATGTCCCATCTGGGCGTTGCAGTTGATACCATCAATTTGCTTATACCGCTCTTGTTGAACTCTCCGCGCAATTTCCACTCGCTCCCGTAGCTCTTTTGAAGATGTTCCCGGTTTCCCCTTTGACAGATCATCAAATTTTACTGGCTGAACATAGCGCTGAATATCCATCCTATCCAAGATAGGGCCAGATATCTTTTGGCGATACTTCACCACTTCGTAGTCACTACACCTACATTTGTCATTGCCATAGTAACCACAGGGACAGGGATTCATAGCCGCCACCAACATAAAGCTGGCGGGAAAGGTATTGGTATATTTAACTCTGGAGATTGTAACTACCTGGTCTTCCATAGGCTGACGCAGGGCCTCTATAGTCTTTTTACCAAACTCAGCTATTTCGTCAAGAAACAATACTCCATTATGGGCAAGCGAAATCTCTCCTGGCGTAGCATTGTTGCCCCCGCCAATGAGAGAGTTAGTCGATGCGTTGTGATGAGGTGCTCGAAAAGGCCGCTCCTTTATTAACTGGCCCTTACCTCTAAGTAATCCAGCCACACTATAGATTTTTGTTACCTCTAATGCCTCTTCCTCTGTCATACTAGGCAATATGGTGGGAATCCGCTTAGCTATCATAGACTTGCCACAGCCAGGAGTTCCTAGCATCAGGAGATTGTGCCCACCAGCAGCAGCAATAACAATATATTCTATCATGGCCTCCTGGCCTTGTACCTCTTGAAAGTCTACCTTTTGAGGGTCAACCCCTGTTTCCTGGCTAATATGGCAGATGCTGCTCTGATAGGGCTCCTTATCCTCTAGGAAATCTACTACTTGTCTTAGAGTGTCAAATCCATGTACATTAACACCCTGTACTAAAGAGGCTTCTTTGATGTTGTCTTTAGGAACTACTATATTCTTAATACCTGATTCTTTGGCTCGTATAGCCATAGGAAGGATTCCAGTGCAAGCTCTCAGTCTCGCGTTAAGAGATAATTCTCCAATAAAGCCAAAGGATTGGAGCTTCTCTGACTTAATCTGTTTGGTTTCCAGCAGTAGGCCAAGGGCAATAGGTAGATCAAAGTGAGAGCCACTTTTTTTCATGTCACTAGGTGCCAGGTTAATAACTATCTTGCTCTGAGGAAAAACGTATTTTTCATCATTGATTGCCGACTCTACCCGCTCTCGAGCTTCTTTGACGGCCAAATCACCCAGTCCCACAATAGATATCATTGGCTGGCCTTCAATTTTTTTTGTTTCCACATCGATCACATAAGCATCTACACCCGATAGAGCAAAGCTCTTTACAATGGAAGCCATTATAGTCTCCACCTTTATAGTGTTAGTAAAAACCCGATTATTTTCCCATTATACACCAAAATATACAAATATGGTAGACTTAATGCTATTAAACCATTTTATTGACAGCTTCCGCCGATATACTGATGTTTGCCCCTATCTCTTTAAAGGTATAGCCCTCCTCCACAGCAGCTTTTACATAGCTGACTTTATACTCTCTCAAGTATCTTTTTCTTGAGCCTGACTTGATCAAATGGAAGTCAGCTTCATTTTCTACTGCTTGGCTTAGTAGTTGGTCTAGGGCAACAGTCTTTTTTTCCTGGGCTTTATCAGTTTCCACATAGTCGCCGATTACTTCCCCTTCTTCGAAAAACTCTTTTGCCTTAATTATTGGCTCTTTTTGATCCATGAATTTTTCATACTCTTGTATGGCCTTATTTCGGTCTTCAGAAAACATGTCTAGTATCTTTTCAATATAGACTTGTCCCTTTTTATTGTTGCGGTAGTATTGGTCACTGCTCCAGGGGTAATCCTTCAGCTCCTTGCACATCTTAGCCCTTAGCGGGTTTTGATGGACATATCTGAGCAAGGATAGTAGATACTTATCGTCCTTAACTAGAAGTGCCTTATATCTTCCACCAAATACATGGTCCGTTCTTTTATATCGCTTATTGTAGTTTTTGCTGTAGGCATTATTGACCTGCTGCATAATTTTCTGTAACGGCTTTTTCTTAGTTTGTATTAATAAATGATAGTGATTATCCATAATTGCATAACCTAATAGGTCGTATACATTATCTTTGTTGGCATGCTGTAGAAATGTGAGTAATGATTCTTTATCTGCCTCTGCTCGGAAGATGTACTCCCTATTGTTTCCCCTTTTAATTACATGATAGATAGCACCATTAAATTCAACTCTCGGCTTTCTTCCCATGGCAGCCTCCTATTATAGTCAATCATTTCTATATTTCAATAACTTGATATGTTTGTGTCAGGCACCTGTTGGCTTTTATTGTTGGCTTTTATATCTAATATTACTAAAGCGGGCCTCTGTTTTCTCCCAACACCCCCTGAATAAGGAAAGGCAACAAGAACTATATCTCCAAAGTTATAGGTTGTCATAAATTTCATCCTCTTCAGAGTAAAAATCTAAAAACTGCTCTTTAACTTTTTCATTCCAAACAGCGTCATTTCCTTCATAAAGTTCGTGTAAGAGTTTTATTAGATCACGAAGTTCATCTTTTGAAAGGGTATCCTTTCTAATTCTGTCTCTATAAGCTAGAACTTTTTTTGAAATACCCATATCTTCATACCTCCAATAAAATAAGACCTTGTTATATATAGTATAGACTGTTAATATTATTTTCTCAACTTATTTGAGTTTATTAATATAGGTTTGTTTAGGGCATAAAAGCAACCAACAACTAAATAACTTGTCGAGTAGATGCAGGCCTCTCAACAGTGTCGATTGTACCTGCACCCCTCCCAGATCCCCGTGTTTGCGGAATTCCCGCACACGGCTCAACAATCCTATGACTTGCTACTGGCTTATTCGTAAATGTTCACATAAATCTTAGGTCCAGCAAAGGGTTCCATTAAGTACCGACCCCTTGTGTTTTCCGATTATTGTTGGGCACCGATGCTTTCCCCTAAATTGCCGGGGGTTATATCGCCCTTATCACTCCAAAACTAACACCGGTCAGACGTTCAATTTGCCTAAAAGATAAACCTTTATCCTTGCATGCTTTAATAACTACATTGCGTTTATCCTTGTCAAATCCTTGAATTTCTGTAGGGCTTCGGACGCCGGTAATGCTCCTGATAAATTCGCTGGCCTCAGCGTCATTTAGCCTGACATACTGATCATAGTCCAAGCACCGTTCTTGGTTCTCAGCCAAATTGAATTCCTTAAACAACTTTATTGCCTTGGCCCGGTCGGTGGAGAACATATTGAGGGCAAACTCCGTTTCACATATTCCTGCCTCCCCGATATATTCCCCGTAGCTGCTCCACCGGTAATCGGCTATATCTTTTACTATACACGCCTTTACTGGGTTTTGGTGTATGTAACGAATCACCGTTAAAAAAAATCTATCGTTTTCAACCACTTCGCTTTTGTAACGATCCTGGAATAAATGACCTCGACGACCATACTTCCAATTGTACCAGTAGACATAGCTGGCCCCAATCCGCCTAAAAGCAATACCCAATTCCTCTCTTTCTTCCTTTATCAATAAGTGAATATGGTTGCTCATCAAGCAATAGGCATATATTGTGTAGCCACTCTCATCTTGATATTTTTTTAGTGTCTCCAGATATTTTTGATAATCCTCATCATCCTCAAAAATGATTTGGTGGTTAATACCCCTTAACATCACATGATAAATACCGGTACTGCTCTTCTCTCTTGCTGATCTTGGCATTTTCTCACCCCGATGTTAATTTTATACCAAAACATCATGAATGGCAACACAAAAGAACCGTCCCCGTGTGTCGTCCT
>CAYVRD010000123.1:0-5673 GCA_964454195.1 uncultured Clostridia bacterium | reverse complement strand
ACCTTGATTAGCATCTCTGGGGAGCTGCCAATTATTTTAAATTCGGGAAAGTTGAGAAAAAATAAATAGGGAGAAGGATTTAAGCTGCGTAGTCGGCGATAAATAGTAAAGGGATCGGCTGTCACTGGGGCTTTAAATTGTTGAGATAGAACTACTTGAAATATATCCCCTGATTTTATATATTCCTTAGCTTGAGCAACCTTAGCTTTAAAATCTACCTTAGACATATTAGGGGTAGCGGAGACCTTTGTCTGGGGTGTTGAAGTAATAGAAACCTTGCCCAAGTGGTTAGCTATCAGCTCTTTAATCTGATCTATCTTCTGTAGAGCTGCTAATCTAGAGCTGTTGTCCTCCTCTGCCAAATATACTATTCTAATACATTGCTGCACATGGTCGTAAATTAACACGGTCTGACAAAACACTAGATAGCACTCAGGTATATCCTCTAGGTTTGTAGTTTTCTTTTCTTCGTTATGCTTTTTAACTCTTTCATAGTAGTGAATGAACTCATAGCCAAGATAGCCTACTAGGCCGCCAAAAAAAGGAGGAAAATCATCTGAGGAAAGGAGCTCATAGCTGGCCATCAAGCTTTGTAACGCCTCTACCGGACCACCTGCTATTACCTGCTCTTGATTTGAGTTGAGAAATTTTATAATATTTTTTCCATTATTATGCTTTACACTTAAGATGGGATTAATGCCAATGAAGGAATATCTGCCAACCCATTCCCCCTGCTCTACACTCTCTAACAAATAGGCAGGCTCTAAATGGGCTAGCTTCATAAAAATTGAGATGGGGGTTTCAGTATCTACCAAGATTTTTTCAAAAATTGGCATCAGTTTTGTTCGATTCATTATTACTCCTCCTAGGTGGAAGAAGTAGGAGCAAAAGACAATTTGGCAATAAAAAAACCAATACTCAAATGAGCATTGGCAATATATAACCAACTAATTCTCATCTCAGCTCTCCTCTTCTAATCTAAACTAATCTCTACTCTTCTCTAAACAACTCTAAAGCTTCTCTGAACTACTCTCAACTAAACTACTTGTTAAAAATTATAAACCTAAATTTCTTTGATGTCAATTAATTATTTTAAGTCTGTCCGCAGAGATTTGGCTTTTCCCAGATATACGTGTTTTATATCATCTAATCCCTTTGTAGTGTTAATCTGAATCAGCACTCTAACACATTTTGGCAAGCTATTGGGAACCTCAATCTCCTTCATGCAAATTAAAGGCACATTAGTCCACCCCAGTAGCTCTCGTGCTGCATAAGCAGGAAAATCGGCAATTAAATCAGGGGTTACAGTAAAAAAAACACTGGCAATATCCTGAATAACTATCTGATTTTCTTCTACCATCTTTATTAGTAACTCTTTAGTCGCCTCATGAATGGCATTACTAGTGTCTTCCTCAACAGATATGGCCCCTCTTATTCCTCTAACGTAGTTTGCCATCAGAGTCCTCCTTCCCTTATGTAGATACCCGGTGGCCTAATCCCACTGCTACTTCATCTAAATGGAGTAAACCAATACCCATAAATACAGCTACGCTTACATGGTCGTTATGGCGAGCTATACCAATTTTTCCACCTACATTTAGTCCTACTGCTTTAGGCAGTATTTGGGACAAGGCTTCTCTAGTAGCACCAGCTACAGCTCCCTCTCCTGAATGGGTCTCTTGAATTACTCCTTCTCTTTTAGCTGCTACTACAGCTCGCTCCACAATTTTCTTAATAGAGGCTGTAAACTCTCCCCCGTAGTCAACAGCTGCTGTTTTTATTCCCATTTGGCTATACATCTCTTTAGCTTTAGCTTCTTCCTCTCTTCCCTCGGTCAATGACATCTGAATCGCTACAGCAGCTATCTTTTTACTCCCATAGTTCACCATTGGTATCGCCTCCTTTCAATGATCCCTGCCCTGCCATTAGGCCGGCTAAATATCCGGTAGAAAAAGCAGCCTGCAGATTAAAACCGCCAGTTATTCCGTCCACATCTAATATCTCTCCAGCAAAAAAAAGTCCTTTTATAAGCTTTGACTCCATAGTACGAGGATCAACCTCTTTAAGGCTTATCCCTCCAGCTGTGACAATAGCCTCCGTCAGAGGCCTGGTTTTTGTAACTGTGATTATAAGATTTTTAAGCTTATCTAAGATTCTCAATCGCTCTTCTCGAGTAATTTGGTGAACAAATTTTGCTACATCTATTTCTGCTAATTCTAATATAACGGGAATCAAGGCATTTGGCAATAAATCTGTTAATCCGTTGGTAATTTGTTTGCGCTGATATTTTTCAAAATCCCGTTGAATTCTTTGATCTAGTTTTTCATCGCTTAAAGCTGGCTTTAAATCGATGGCTAATGATACTGGCTGCCCGTTTTTGTTAAGCATTTCCTGTACCTGCTTACTCAAGGTCAATACAATTGGTCCCGATACACCGAAGTGGGTAAATAGCATTTCACCAAAGATGGTGTGTTCCTTCTTCTTTGAGCCTACTATGGACAATTGGACATTTTTTAAGGCTAGCCCTTGAAGCTGGGGTACCCATTCATCTGAGGTTACAAGAGGGACTAAGGATGGTTTGATAGCTGTAATGGTATGTCCTAGCTTCCTGGCTATGCTATAGCCTTCACCAGTAGAGCCAGTACCTGGATAAGAGGAGCCTCCTGTAGCTAAAATTACTTTTTTAGCTTTGACAATGTCCCCCGATGCTAGCTGGATTCCTATAGCTCGGTTTTCTAAACAGATTATAGATTTTAGCGCTGCTTGCATTTTGATGACAACCTGATGTTTTTTTACGTACTTGACTAAGGCATCTATAATATCACCTGAAGCGTCGGACTCAGGAAATACTCTTTTACCCCTTTCAGTTTTTAGTGGTATGCCTAAGCTTTGAAAAAAATTTATACAATCCTTGTTAGAAAATACAGAAAAAGCGCTATGTAAAAATTTTCCGTTTCGCCCAAAGGCAGCTATTAATTCCTCCAACTCTCCGGCATTTGTCACATTACAACGGCCTTTACCTGAAATCAATATCTTCTTACCCAGCATATTGTTTTTTTCTACCAGTAAAACAGAAGCTCCTATTTCAGCAGCCCTTCCTGCAGCTATTAAACCTGCTGCTCCACCTCCTACTACTACCACATCCCAATGCTTTTCTTTAGACATCTTCACCACATTCCAATCTATTAAGATATGTATTAATCTACCATGTTTAATAAGGTGCCAATGGATTGAATTTCTATCTCTACTGTATCCCCAGCCTTCAGCTGACCTACTCCATATGGTGTTCCTGTAATAATCACATCTCCTGGCTCTAGAGTCATCACTTGGGAGACTGCGCTGACAACTTGGAAAGGTGAAAACACCATTTGTTCAGTATTAGAATGCTGCACCACTTGACCATTTAATCTAGTAGTAATTTCCAGGCTGGAAGGGTCAATATCTTTAACTATCCAAGGTCCTAAAGGCATAAAGGTATCGAAGGATTTGGCCCTGGTCCACTGTCCATCTTTGCGCTGTAAATCCCTAGCTGTAATATCATTGGCACAGGTATACCCTAAGATGTGACTGGGCGCCTGGTCAACAGTTAAATATTTGGCAACCTTACCTATAACTATAGCAAGCTCTCCCTCATAATCTATTTGATTGCTCAGAGCAGGCCTGACAATCCTCTGGTTAGGCCCTATTACAGAGCTGGGTGGTTTTAAAAACATCAGAGGTTCCTGGGGCAACTCCATAGCTAATTCCTTTGCATGATCCATATAGTTTAGACCTATGCAGATAACCTTGCTAGGGGTACAGGGGGCTAATAGGGTAACTTGATCCTGCAGGTGAGTATCATGAGTATACTGATAAGTTGGATCAAATATAGAGCTAGCCAACCTCTTAATTACTCCTTCTTCCAGGATACCATAGCATTCTTTTTGATTATGTAGATAGCGAACTATTTTCATCATCTTATATGATGCCTCCTCTATTTGACTTTATTAAGTAATTATAATATATAAAACGCGAAAAGTGAAAGGCTATACCTTTCACTTTAGCAAATTTATATTTCTTCTCTAACTATCTTGATAATTTCTGCTATATAGTCGCCAATCAAGGGTATATTCCAAAGTAAAAGCTGCTGTAAAAATGCAAGTATCGCCGATCCAAGGATAGTAAATAAAATAGTAAAACCCAATGCCATTCCCAGTCCTCGAGCAACCCCAGCTAAAAAATTTTTATACATTAATCTTCTAGGGTGGTCAAGGAGGTCTATGTACTCGGCTATCTTCATCTTTTCCATATTCCTTGAAATTTCGTCTACCTTAAGGCTTATTTTCTCGATAGTTTTTTTGTCATGATCAAGATTATTCTGCTCCTTACTCATGACCCGCCTCCTTATGTAGTTATTGTCCAGGTATTCTTAACTTATAGAGTGAAAGTAAATGCTTTATCACCACTTTTAGCACTACATATGTTGGCACAGCCAATATTAATCCTAATATACCAGCTAGATATCCTGATATTAGTAAAAGGCAGATAATAACTAACGGATGCAGAGACAGCCTATTTGCCATCACCTGAGGGGATATAAACAAGCTCTCGATCTGTTGAATGACTATAATCACAACTAATACTTTTAGAGCCATAATAGGTGACGTAGCCAGTCCGACCAGTAGCGCTGGTATAGTACCGATGATGGGGCCCACACTGGGAATAAAATTTGTAAAGATAGCAATTATGGCTAGAATTAGTGGATAATCTATATTAATAATTAGAAAAGCCACATAAACAAGAATCCCTACCGATAGACTTACTATGATTTGTCCCTGGATAAACAGTGTAAGGTCTCTAATCATCTCTTTTAATATTAAGTTAGCTTCTTCCTTTATATCATTAGAAAAAAAATTAAGCATATATTCAAAGGCTCTGTCTCCATCTTTAAGCATGTAAAATAAAAAGATTGGCAGTAAAATAGTTCCTAAAAGAATGTTAGAAAAAGCAGTAAAATATGTAGAAAATCCAAGACCAATTTTCCCGAAAACACTAAAGATATTTTCAGCATATAGGTTTAAGCTACTATGATTAATAAGGTTAGTCATTACCTTTTTGCTTTCTTCAATTAATTGGGGAAATTGAGTCATTAAATTTTCCCATTGTGCTTCTAATGCAGGCCCCAGTAACCTAACTATCAAAAACATGGTCAAGGCCGATCCAATATATATTATTAAAATACCTATTTTTCTTGGTATTTTTTGATCTTCCAGCCACCTAATAATAGGCATTAAAATCAGGTAAAAAATAAATGCAAATACTATAACCAATAAAATCGTGGATAAAACATTAATTAGGCTGTTAACAAAAGCTATCTTTTCTCCAATATGGATAATTAATAGAATTACCAAGGTCCAAATAGCTATTTTAAAGGGTCTAGATGCAAACTCCATTTTAGTACCCCTCTCGGCAAGTTGTAATTAGAGTGAGTTAGAAAAATTAATATCTAACTCACTCTAATATATCTTATCCTGCTAGTTATTATTTTTTTTGGGGAAGAGTGCCTGGGTTATTAAGCTTAGAACCTCACTAATTATTTTGGCGTAGGTAATTAAATCCTGAGTATTTTCCCTAACAGTAGTTGCTGTTTCTATTAAGCTGCTGTTAATTATCTCTATAGAGTGATCTGCATTT
>CAYVRD010000122.1:0-5885 GCA_964454195.1 uncultured Clostridia bacterium | reverse complement strand
AAAAAATATATAATAACAGGAGGTTTTTATAATGGGAGAAGCATTGGGTTTAGTAGAAACTAAAGGTTTGGTAGGGGCAATTGAGGCTGCAGACGCAATGGTAAAAGCAGCAAATGTAACTATATGTGGCTATGAGAAAATTGGCTTTGGATTAGTTACAGTTATGGTTCGTGGTGATGTAGGAGCTGTTAAAGCAGCTACAGATGCAGGAGCAGCAGCTGCAAATAAGGTTGGGGAGCTAGTATCAGTACATGTAATTCCTCGACCCCACAGCGAAGTAGAAAAAGTAATTTTAGGCAGAGATATCACCACTAAGTAAAGTCCTGGAGAGATATTGCAGGGATAGCCCTGCAATATCTTCAGCTGTCATGCCGTAAGGAAGATGAGGTGGTATGTAGGTGGATTTATTAGGCTTAACTGAAAAGATGCTTCAAGAAACTATGCGCCAGATTAAAGGAACCGTAACAGATAAAAAATTTTTAGTTTTAGTTACCGGTGGCAGATGGGGAATTCCTCAGTCAGTAGATTTTTTAGAGAAATGTGTATCCCATGGAACTAGAGTTTCCTTAGTATTATCAGCTAGTGCTGAGGATATTATGTGCAAGCAGGAATGGTTTGAAAAGACCGGTTTAATGCATATAATGACTTCATCCAGCCAGATTAATATGATGAAACTGCTTAAGGAGCATGAGGAAATAATTGTTCCAATCTTGACAATCAACTCTGCAGCTAAGATTGCTCAAGGAATTAGTGATACATTAGTCACTAAGCTAATATTTCATGGCTTATTAATGGGAAAAAAGGTAACAGCAGCTAGAGAAAGCTGTGATTTAGCCTATTTATCTTACTACAATCAAAGGGATAGCTCAGCAGCGGCAGGTCTAGAGAAGCTAACAAGCGGTTATCTAAAGCAATTAGAATCCCTAGGGATCAAACTGGATACAATCGATTTTTTGCATCGGATAGGGACAGTAAAAGCTCCAATTGGTGCAAAAGAGCAGAACAGCTTAGCAGCACAAGAAATAACGATAACAGAAAAGCTTGTAACTGAATCTGACATAAGAAAGCTACCAAATAAATCTAAGGTCAAGCTGATGAACCATTCTATCCTAACTCCTTCAGCTAAAGACATGGCAAAAGCTAAGGAAATAATATTTATCTGAGAAGGTGAGCAGTATGCAAATAGGAAAAGTTGTGGGAACAGTAATTGCCACCCGCAAAGACCAGCGACTTGTTGGATCAAAGATGCTTATAACTCAACCCCTAACTCCAAATATGGAGGCAATCGGCCAGCCGCTGGTGGCTGTGGATACAGTGGGAGCGGGTGTGGGAGAAGTAGTACTTTATGTGGTGGGAAGTGTAGCTCCCTATGCGGTTGGAAATTCCGAGGCGCCAGTAGATGCTGCCATTGTTGGTATCGTAGACCTGGTAGATACAGTCAAGGAGTAATGGAGGTGTTGCGCTGTGGATGCTATAGTATTTAAAGAAACATTGGTGCGAAGACAAATGATTGATGCCTTGATGAGTGATCAATGCTATGCAGATTTAGTACTACAGGGTGGTAAGGTAGTAAACGTGCTAACTAGAGAAATATATGTGGCAGACGTGGCTATTAAGGGAGAAAAGATACTTAAGATTGGTGACGCCGCTGATTTAATAGGCAAGGGAACTAAGGTAATAAATGTTCAGGGAAAATATATAGCACCTGGATTTATTGATTCCCATATGCACTTTGAAAGCGCTATGCTTACAATCTCTGAGTTTACTCGGCTATCTATACCTACAGGTACCACAACCTTAGTAGCTGATCCTCATGAAATAGGAAATGCTTTAGGTCCGATAGGAATTAAAGCAATGACAGAGGAAGCAAAAACTGTCCCAAGCAACGTGTATTTCGTAGTGCCTTGTCTAACTCCTGACTCTCCCGGCTTAGAGACTGCAGGCTATGATATTACATCAAAGGACATGGCGGAAATTTTACATTATCCCAATGTGATAGGTATCGGTGAACTGCAAGGCTTTAGTAATGCCAAGCATGTTTATCAAAATGCACCTGAGGTGGTAACTGATTTAGTTAGCTCAACAGCTTATGCCCACAGTGTAGGCAAGATGGTGGATGGCAATGCTCCAGAGCTATTTGGCAGTGAATTGGCAGCCCATATTATATGTGGTGGAGGTCAAGTGTCTTGCCATGAAACTACTAGCAAGGCAGAGTGTGTGGAAAAGCTTCGCCAAGGGGTCTATGTGTTTATGCGAGAGGGCTCTACCCAGAGAAATATGGCAGAGTGTATTAAAGCTGTCACTGAGGAAAAGCTGGACTCGCGACGATGCGTTTTAGTAACTGATGACATGGTTGCAGAGGACTTGGAAAAAACAGGCCATATGAATGATGTGGTCAGGCGCACTATAAAAGAAGGCGCTAATCCAGTAGAGGCAATTCAAATGGTAACAATTAATCCAGCTACTTATTTTGGTTTTGATCACATTGGGATATTGGCTCCGGGAAAACAAGCGGACATCGTAGTTCTTGATGATTTACACCAGATGAATGTTACCTCGGTTTTTCTTAAAGGAGTGCAGGCAGCTGAAAAGGGAAAAATGTTGATAGACATTCCCCCATATGAATATCCTATCACCGTAAAAATGTCTGTTAAGCGCTCTAAGGTTACTGCTGATGAGCTAGCTATAAATACTAATGGTTCTACTACTAGGGCAAGAGCTATTCAAGTGATTCCTGATCAAAATTTGACTAAAGGCTTAGAATTTGATCTGCCTGTTCTAAATGGAAGGGTGCAAGGGGATAAAAATCGTGATGTGATATATATGTGTTGTCTAGAGCGCTATGGCAGAAATGGTAGTATTGGAAAAACCTTTGTGCATGGCTTTGGGATGCATGAAGGGGCTATCGCTGAAAGCATTGCTCATGATACTCATAATATTATGGTCATAGGAACAAATCATGAGGATATGGCAGCAGCTGTTAATCGGGTGATTAGCATGGGTGGAGGTATTTCAGTAGTAAAAGCAGGTCAGGTGCTAGGAGAAATATCCCTGCCTATTGCAGGCTTGATGACTGATGAGCTTAGTGGCAGTGAACTAACCCAGCGAATTGCTGACTTGCACAAGATAGCAAGGGAACAGTTAGGTGTCACAATCCACGCTCCTTTTATGCATTTATCCTTTTTAGCCCTAACTACCAGTCCAGAATGGAAAATTACAGATCAGGGCTTAATAGATGCCAACAACTATAGGATTTTAGAGCCCTTGGTGGATTAAAACATGCAGAGAAGAGATCACTCCATTTTTTCTTTACTCAACCTGATAGATTCTTCAGGGTTTAATATGATTGCTTTTATTGGTGGTGGTGGGAAAACCACCACCATTTCTATATTAGCCAACTTGATGGCTG
Organism: uncultured Clostridia bacterium; assembly: GCA_964454195.1. Classification (GTDB taxonomy): domain Bacteria; phylum Bacillota; class Desulfitisporia; order Desulfitisporales; family JAWSUQ01; genus CAYVRD01. The sequence continues at coordinate 2,476 of CAYVRD010000122.1, read as the reverse complement.
CTCATGGCAAGAGAATTCTTGTAACAACTACTACTAAAATGTGGCCCCAACTCCCAGGAGCAAATGAAGTTAGATTAATCAAAGATAGAGAACTGTATCAAGCCTGGTTGAAAGCAGATAAAAATCAACTGGAGTTTTTAGGACATAGTATTAATAACCAAGGTAAGCTGCTAGGAGTTCCGATACAATGGATTGAAAAATACCAGCAGGAGCTCTTAGAAAGCTTTGACCACTTACTTATTGAAGCGGATGGTAGTAAAGGTAAATCAGTAAAATGGCCGCTACCCAGTGAGCCATTAATCCCTAATAATGCTAAAGCTGTAATCGGAGTTGTTGGATTAGACATTATCGGCAAGATATTATCAGAAGACTCGGTACATAGGGCAGCCAGCTTTTCTTTGCAGTTAGACTTACCTTTGGGAAATACTATAGGCTGGAGTACCTTAGCAAAGCATATTAATCATCCTAAGGGCTTATTCAGCGGTGTGTCAATGCAAACACCACTGATTTTATTGCTAAACAAATACAATCCTGGGATGGCTACAGAAGTCGAGCAGCTGATTAGCCATCTTTTAAGCAACGAAAAGTTCACAAATAGAGTGAAAAATATTGTTGTAGCTGATATGCAGAGTAAAACAAGCAAGATAGACAGGGTGATAAGCTGTGTTTAGGGCAGTGATTTTGGCAGCGGGCAAGTCAAAGAGGATGGGCGAGACGGACAAGCTGATGATGCCACTAGGTGATAAGCATCTCATAGAGCATGCTATTGAACCATTGACAAAAATAGCCCAGGTTAAAACAGTTTTGGTATGCAGTTCACCCCAGGTAGCTGACTTGGGGATTAAATGGGGAATAGAGGTTAGCTACTCTTTAGAAATCCATAATCAAAGCCAGTCCCTGATAACAGGACTTAGCTTGATGACGGAGGAAAATACCAAGGGAATAATATTTGTTTTAGGAGATCAGCCCTTTGTACCTCCAAAGCTCTATGAGCAAATGATTAGCGCATATCAGTATTTGACAGAGGTAGGCTCAACTAGAAATATGGTAATACCCTACACAAGAAGGGCTAGCGGCAATCCGGTATTGTTGAGTAGCTGCTACTTACCCCATTTAAAGCAGCTTAGAGGAGATGAAGGCGCCCGCTCTATTATTAGAGGGAATCCTTATAAACAGTTTCGCATTGAAGCACCCAGTAGATGGTCTATGCTAGATATAGACAATATTGACGACTACACGAAAGCGCTTAGAATATATGGTAGAAGGGAGTTGTTTCATGAGGCCTTTTAACTATTTTAGACCTACTAATTTAACGGAAGGAAAAGCTTTATTAAAGGAACTGAAATCTTCTAAGATATTAGCGGGGGGTACAGACCTGGTTATTCAGCTTAGAAAAGGAGAAATAAAGCCTGAAAATGTAGTTGATATAACTGGGATAGCAGAGCTGGGGGAAATAATTGTGGAAGAGGAGCAAGTGCTTATTGGCAGCCTGGCAACCTTTCAGCAGGTTGCCAGTCATCCCATAATAAAAGATGAGTTTGCTTGCCTAGCTCAAGCTTGCGCCCTAGTTGGGTCGCCTCAGATAAGAAATCAGGGCACTATAGGAGGCAATATCATCAACGCTTCACCTGCTGCAGACTCAGTACCAGCCTTAGTAGCCCTTGGTGCAAGGGTAAGGATTGAGCAACAGGATAAGCAGTGGGAAGCTGGGGTTACTGAAATTTTGACTGGTGTAGGCAAAACCAATCTCACGGGGGAGCAGGTTCTTACTTATATAACAATACCTCGCATCCGTCCTAAACAAAGAAGTAGTTTTACCAAGCTGGCTCGACGTAATGCCCTTGCCATAGCTCGAATGAGTATGGCTGCTTGTGTCCAAATGGATATCAATAACTTAATTAAAAATGCCATTATCTCTTTAGGAGCTGTAGGGCCTAATCCTTATCGAGTTCCAGAAGTAGAGAGTTTTCTAATAGGAAAAGAGCTTTCGCCCCAGGTAGTGGAAAAAGCAGCACAACAGCTAGCTGCATTAGTTAAAGAAAAGCTTGGGCAGAGACCTTCAGCAGTTTATAAAAATGTGGCTATATTGGGCATTGCAAGAGAAACCCTGACTAAGCTAGCAAATAATGTAGGGGGAGGGTAGCATTTTGGATAAATATCACTTGACGATGACAGTTAATGGGCAGCAGGTAGAGCTTCAGGTTGATCCTAGACAAAGGTTGATAGATGTTTTACGAGATAATTTATTGCTGACTGGCACTAAAGAGGGCTGTAGTGAAGGTGAGTGTGGTGCCTGTACTGTAATAATAGAGGGACAGATAGTAAACTCATGTCTTGTAATGGCCCTACAATGCCAAAGTAAGAGTATTACTACTATTGAAGGCTTGGCAAAGAAAGCTGACCCTCATCCTATTCAAAAAGCATTTTTGGATAATGGAGCAGTTCAATGTGGATATTGCACCCCGGGCATGGTGTT
>CAYVRD010000121.1:0-5948 GCA_964454195.1 uncultured Clostridia bacterium | reverse complement strand
TCGAAGAAAAAGAAGTACTGGGATCTACTAGAAAATATTATATTATGCGCCTGCCGGTCGGAGACATGAAGGTGATGGTGCCCATGGACAGCGTTGGCGATATTGGTCTACGTCAAGTGGTTGATGAAGATTCGTTGAAAAGGGTTTTCAACATTTTGCAGGATCACAATAACACCATGGTGAACAGCTGGAATAAACGCTACCGCAATAACTTGGAAAAAATAAAAAGTGGTGATATTTACGAAATTGCTGAAGTAGTTCGCAATCTGGTATTGCGAGAAAAAGAAAAAGGACTAAGTACTGGTGAGAGAAAAATGCTAGACAATGCCAGACAAATCCTAGTCAGTGAGCTAGCCCTCATCAAAAACTCAAAAACAGAAGCGGTGGAAAACATGATCCAAGAAATGTTTGCCTAAAATCTATCTCTAAAAATATATAATCACCACAAACGTCGGATGAATCTGACGTTTTTTAAATTATGTACCTTGTAAGGTTAAATTTGTAAGGTTATAATAAAATAAATTGCCTAATCTTTTAAAAATTAGTGCATACTATATAAAACAGGAGGTGAAAAAATGATCAAAAAAACTATTCGAGCACTAATTGCAGCATTTTCTATGGGAATTGGAGTATCTGTCGCCTATTATCTAACTAATTTGCAAATAATCAACCTGACATCCGTATATCCCCAGTATACTATTATTATTTTAGTTGGTTTAGCAAGTGGACTTATAGGTTTTATATTATCCCCATGGTTGATTTCCCGTACCACCCAGACGATTAAATGGTTCGAGAGCAAGCTGCAAAAAACTCCGACCCAGGACATTGTTGGTGGAGCGATTGGTTTGATAACAGGATTAGTAATCGCCGTATTACTTGGCTCTTCTTTTGCTAGAATCCCTTTTATTGGCGATTATCTGCCCATAGCTGGCAGTTTAATTTTAGGATATCTAGGCATCAGTGTAGGGATAAAGAAAAAAGAAGAGGTAATGAACTTCTTTTCTTTATTGCCTAAACTGGCCAGTCGTGAAAAGTCTAGTCGAGTTCCAGAAAAACAAAAATATAAAATCTTAGACACCAGTGTGATCATCGATGGACGTATCGCCGACATATGCAAGACCGGTTTTATTGAGGGGATATTAATCATCCCTGGATTTGTACTAGAAGAGCTACGCCATATTGCAGACTCTTCAGATGTGCTAAAAAGAAATCGGGGTCGTCGAGGGCTAGATATACTCAATCTGATACGCAAGGATTTAGAGGTGACAGTACAGATTTACGAAAAAGACTACGATGACATTGCAGAGGTTGATAGCAAGCTAGTGCGCTTAGCTCAAGAATTGAAGGGGCAGGTAGTTACTAACGACTACAACCTAAACAAGGTTGCTGAGCTGCAAGGCGTCCAGGTATTAAATATCAACGAATTAGCCAACGCTGTTAAGCCAGTAGTATTGCCTGGAGAAGAAATGGTTGTGCAGGTAATAAAAGACGGCAAAGAGTCAGGACAAGGAATAGGCTATTTAGATGATGGTACCATGATAGTAGTAGACGGTGGGCGCAAGCATATCGGGCAAACTATCGGTGTACTGGTTACCAGTGTTCTACAGACCGCGGCAGGAAGAATGATTTTTGCCAAACCTAAAAATGGCGATAGCAAAAAAGGCTCCTCCGCAAATACAGGTATTGGAGAGGTGAATGCTATTGTCTAAGGTGGTGGCCATTATAGCTGCTGCTGGACAAGGCAAGCGTATGGGGGCATCGGGAAACAAGCAATATTTAATATTGCGAGATAAGCCTATGCTGGCTCACACCTTAATATTGTTTCAGCAGTCAAAGCTAATTCACAAGATAATTTTGGTGGTAGGACCTGAAGAAATATCCTACTGTGAAGGTGAATTGGTAGATAGGTACTCCCTGTCAAAAGCGGTAGTCATCCCTGGAGGCAAAGAACGGCAGGACTCAGTATACCTGGGCTTGCAACAAGTTGGAGATGCTGATTTAGTGGTCGTGCACGATGGAGCACGGCCACTTTTGACTGAGGATAATCTGGAAAAAGTTGTCTTCGCAGCTAAAGAACAGGGAGCGGCTATTCTGGCAGTAAGAGTAAAGGATACCATTAAAATCGTGGATGACCAAGGGCTAGTTGTTAGCACCCCCCCGAGAAATCGGCTGTGGGCTGTCCAAACACCCCAAGCTTTTCAAAGGGAATTGCTTCAGCAAGCTTATGAGCAGGCTCAGAGAATAGGCTTCTATGGAACTGACGAAGCCTCGTTGGTAGAACTGCTCCAGGTGCCTATAAAAGTAATTGAAGGTAGCTATGAGAATCTTAAGGTTACCACCCGAGAAGATTTATCTGTAGCTGAAGCTATTATGCAAAGGAGAAAAGGATTGTGCGAGTAGGAATAGGCTATGATGTACATCAATTAGTAGCAGGTAGAAAGCTGGTGATGGGAGGAGTGGTTATCCCTTATGAGCTGGGATTAGCTGGCCATTCGGATGCAGATGTCCTAGTACACGCTATTATGGATGCTCTCCTAGGAGCAGGGGGAGAGGGAGATATAGGGCGGCACTTTCCAGATACCGACTCCAGCTTTAAGGGTATATCTAGTATGATTTTACTCAGAAAGACTAAGGAAATATTGGCAGCAAAGGGATATGGAATCAACAATATTGACAGCGTAATTATAGCAGAAAAGCCTAAAATGGCGCCTTTTATCAGCCAAATGGTAGAAAATATAGCAGCAGTGCTAGAAATAGAGGCTGAAATGGTAAACATAAAAGCCACTACCACAGAAAAATTAGGGTTTGTAGGCAGAGGAGAAGGCATAGCAGCAGAAGCGGTTTGTACCATAGAATTAATATAGGAGGTTTTGAATGTGGAAGGTTTACGCGTAAGATTTGCGCCTAGTCCAACGGGGCCATTACATATTGGTGGAGCAAGATCAGCTCTTTTTAACTACCTGCTGGCAAAGAAATATAACGGCACCTTTGTGGTGCGCATTGAGGATACAGATTTGGAGCGCTCAAGTAGAGAGTCGGAGGAAAATATCCTTGATTCACTGCGCTGGCTGGGCATTGATTGGGACGAGGGCGCCCAAAAGGGTGGTCAGTATGGACCTTATAGGCAGACAGAGCGATTAGAAATATATCAAAAATATGTTGATCAGCTACTGGAGTCGGGACATGCCTATCAGTGCTATTGTAGTGAAGAGGAGCTAGAGTTGGAGCGTCAGCAGCTAATGGACAAGGGAGATCTGCCCCGCTATTTAGGGAAGTGTCGCCAGCTCACTGCTGAAGAAAGGGAAAAGCATGTAAGTGCGGGACTGAAGCCGGTTATACGCTTTCGAGTACCAATGGGACAAATTGTATCCATTCACGATATGGTGCGGGGGAAAGTCAGCTTTGAAAGTGAAGGCATAGGTGATTATGTAATAGTAAAATCCGACGGCATTCCCACCTACAATTTTGCCGTAGTGATAGACGATGCCACCATGGAGATAACCCATGTAATTCGCGGTGAAGAACACCTTTCTAATACCCCGAGACAGGTTTTAATCTATGAGGCATTAGGGCTTAAGCAGCCAAAATTTGCCCATATATCCCTGATTCTAGGCAAGGACCGGACGAAGATGAGCAAAAGACACGGGGCCACATCGGTAGTCAACTATCAAGGGCAAGGCTATTTGCCCGAGGCACTGGTAAACTTTTTAGCTCTGCTAGGCTGGTCACCAGAGGGCGAAGAGGAAATGTTTAGCATCGACCAGCTTATTCAGCAGTTTTCTTTAGAGAGAGTGGCTAAAAACCCGGCGGTTTTTGACCTGGACAAGCTCAATTGGCTAAATGGAGTTTATATTCGCAAAGCTCCCTTAGAGCAACTAACTAAGCTAGCTATTCCCCATCTTGCTGAAGGTGGCTATATTGCAGCAGATCCATCAGAAGAAGAGAGAGAGCTGGTGGCCCAAATAGTAAATGCCCTGCGACCTAAGCTATCTTTTATGGCAGAAATAACAAATCTTGTAAACATCTTTTTTAACCAAGAGGTAGTATTTGAAGACCAAGAGGCGAAGGATGTGCTGAAAGAGGAGCAGGTGCCTAGCGTATTAGCGAGTCTTCAAGAAAAGCTTTCTACTGCTGAAGAGCTAAACGCTGATGCTGTTAAAGCAATTCTTAAGGCTGTGAGCAAGGATTTGGGCTTAGGAGGACGCAAGGTATTTATGCCAATTCGCGTAGCATTGACAGGGCAGATGCATGGTCCCGAGCTGTATGATATTATCCCTATCCTAGGGGTGGCAGGAGTTGCCCAAAGGATAAATAGCAGCATGAGTCAGCTTAATTAACTTGACAACATCCAAATTTATACTATAATAATTATATCTTCTAATATGAAATATGTTAAAAGCTGAGAATGGGAAAGTAGGTCATAGGGAGCTGTTTAGAGAGGGTCTTCACCGGCTGAGAGGGACCTGAGCAAAGCATGACTGAAGTGCACCCAGGAGCTACAGGGCTGAAGCTATTAGGTCTTGTCGGTTGGCGCCGTTAATGCTGTCAAGTGGGGCTTGGTTAATTTTGATAACAGCCCAACCAGAGTGGAACCGCGAGCTCTTCGTCTCTGTATGAGATGAAGAGCTTATTTTTATTTGAGGAGGAGTGGAGAAATGTTTGGTAGGATAAAACAGGACATTCAGGTTATCTTCGATAGAGATCCTGCGGCTAAAAGCATCTGGGAGGTAGTCTTATGCTATCCAGGCTTACATGCCCTTTTATTTCACAGGGTTTCCCATTGGCTTTATCGGAAAAACAGCGTCGTCTTAGCCAGGATTGTATCTCAGTTCAGTCGGTTTCTAACTGGAATCGAGATACATCCGGGAGCTAAAATAGGCCAGGGGCTCTTCATCGACCACGGGATGGGAGTAGTAATCGGGGAAACAGCTGAAATTGGACATAATGTCACTATTTACCAAGGGGTTACCTTAGGTGGGACGGGGAAGGAAAAGGGTAAGCGTCACCCAACTATTGGAGATAACGTAATGATAAGTACCGGAGCCAAGGTATTGGGCAATATAGTAATAGGCCACAATGCCAAGATAGGTGCTGGCTCGGTTGTCATAAAAGACGTACCCGATAATTGCACAGTAGTAGGAGTGCCAGGGAAAGTAGTGATAAAAGACGGAAAGAGACCAGAGGTCAATGAAAAACAGATTTTACAGGTGGATCTGCAGCATGGTCATCTACCAGATCCCTCGGCAGAGATGATGCTATGCCTACAGAGGCAGATTCAACGATTAGAGACAAAGCTATCTGAATTGGAGGAAGAAAAAAATGGAAATAAAGATGTATAATACCCTGACAAAAACAAAGGAAGTCTTTCAGTCGGTAGAGCCAGGAAAGGTTAAAATGTATGTCTGCGGTCCCACCACCTACAACTATATTCATCTGGGAAATGCCAGACCAATTGTAGTCTTTGATACAGTGCGCAAGTTTTTGCAATACGCCGGCTATGAGGTAACCTATGTTCAAAACTTTACTGATATCGATGACAAAATAATCAAAAAAGCTCAAGAAGAGGGAATAGACCCCTTAGCTCTAGCCGCAAAATATATTGCTGAGTACTTTAAGGATGCAGATGCCTTAGGGGTGGCGAGGGCAGATCAACATCCCAAGGTAAGCGAGCACCTGCCAGAAATCGTCAGCACTATCAAGAGCCTTATTGAAAAAGGCTTTGCATATGAGCTAGACGGAGATGTTTATTACCATATAGTTAAATTTGAGGAATATGGAAAGCTGTCCGGGCGTAGTATTGAAGAAATGCAGGCAGGAGCAAGAATTGAGGTTAACCAAAGCAAGAAACACCCTATGGATTTTGTTTTGTGGAAAAGCGCCAAGGCGGGAGAGCCAGCTTGGGATAGTCCTTGGGGCAAGGGAAGACCTGGCTGGCATATCGAGTGTAC
>CAYVRD010000120.1:0-5949 GCA_964454195.1 uncultured Clostridia bacterium | reverse complement strand
GGAGGTAAAAAGAATGCCTAGATTTAGAGACTTTTTACACACTGCTAAGCCTTCAGATGCCCCAAGGATCATAGATAAAAAGCTCAGAGAGCGTACAGTAGATCCTGCGGCACTAGAAGTATTGCAAATCGCTAAGGAACTCAAGATCAGTACTGCATTTGACCGAGCAATTGCCCAACAACCCCAATGTAGGTTTGGTTATACCGGGGTGTGCTGTCGAGTATGTGCCCAGGGACCTTGTAAAGTTAAGGATGATGGACCTGATAGCAAGGGTATCTGCGGTGCAAATGCCTATACCATCGTTGCCCGCAATATTGTGAGAATGGTGGCTGCTGGTGCATCAGCCCACTCTGATCATGGAAAGCATTTGGCTAAAGTATTGTATCATCTAGCAGAAGGTAAAGCTCCTGACTATAAGATTTCTGATCCAGATAAGCTTAAGGTAGTAGCTAAAAAAATCGGACTTGAGATAGAAGGAAAGTCGGACTTAGAATTAGCTAAAGAGGTTGCAGTGGCAGCTCTTACTGATTATGGCAGATATACCGATGAGCCAGTTACCTGGATTAACACATATATTACTGAGGCGAGAAAGCTGAGATTTAAAGCTACTGACATTATGCCCACCAGTATAGATGGCTCTGTTACAGGAATCATGTCCCAAACCCACATAGGAGTGGATGCGGATCCAGTAAACATTATTTTCGGTGGCTTAAAAACTGCCCTAGCTGACTTAAACGGTTGCTCCTTAGCAACTGATTGTACAGATATTCTCTTTGGCACTCCTAAGCCTGTTTACAGTGAAGCCAACCTGGGGGTTCTAGAGAAGGATAAGGTCAATATCATTGTTCATGGTCATGACCCACTCCTAAGCCAGATGGTTGTGCAGGCTGCTCGTGGTCTAGAGGCTGAAGCTAAGAGTGCAGGTGCCCAAGGCATACAGCTTTCTGGTATCTGCTGTACTGGAAATGAGGTATTAATGCGAGAAGGTGTTCCCCTAGCCACTAGCTTTGCATCTCAGGAGCTTGCTATCATGACAGGCGCTGTTGATGTAATGGTGGTGGATGTTCAATGTATCATGCCAGGCTTGAGAGCAGTTTCAGAATGCTTTAAAACTAAGCTAGTTACCACCATGCCTAATTCCAAGATTCCAGGATATTATCACTATGCCTTTGATGAGGAGCACGCATTAGATTCTGCTAAGGCTATCGTTCGCCTGGCTATTGATACCTACAGAGAGCGCCAAGGTCAGCCTGTAAATATTCCGCAAATTAAAAATAAGGTCACGGCAGGATTTAGCTTAGAAGCTTTAAAGGAGATATTTGGTTTTGTAAACCCTGAGAATCCTATAAAAGTTCTTGCTGATGCCTTGAATTCAGGGGAGATTAAAGGTATAGCCTATCTGATTGGGTGCAACAACCTAAAGGGTATGCAGGACGAAAATCACTTGAAGATTGCCAAGGAATTAGTTAAGAATGATGTGTTAATCTTATGCGGTGGCTGTTCAGCCCAATCTTATGCTAAGTTTGGACTACTAACCCCTGAGGCAGTAGAAGAATATGCTGGCGAAGGACTTAAGTCCTTCTTGAACCGCTTAAATGACGCGGCAGGAGATAGTCTAGCTCAAAAGCTACCCTTGATGTTCCATACTGGCTCCTGTGTTGACTATTCAAGAGGTGCTCGATTGGCCAGTGAGCTGGCAAATGAGATGGGCATAGATATGCCTAAGCTACCTTTTGCAGTGTCAGCTCCAGAGGCTATGAGTGAGAAAGCTGTTGCTATTGGCTGCTACTGGCTAGCCCTAGGAGTTCCTGTTCACGTAGGAGTATTGCCTCCAATTGAAGGCAGTGATCTAGTATACGGTGTAGCTACCCAGGTAGCATCAGATGTGTTTGGTGGGTACTTCATCTTTGAAGTAGATGGAGATATCTCTGCTAAGAAGATTTTAAGTGCATTGGAGTATCGAACCTGGAAATTAGGTGTTCACAAGCAGGCTACAGAGAAATTTGAAACAGCCTTGTGTCAGGGCTATTAATATAGGTGAAAGGGGGAAGTATCTAATGTCCAACTTTGAGCAAATATACGATGGTGTTATAACAGAAGGCCAGGAACCTAAAAAGCTTTTTCAGAAAGTATTTAACGGAGCAGTTATTGCTACCAGCTACGCTGAAATACTTTTAAATAAGGCTATAGCAGATTATGGCCCAAATCAAAAAATTGAGTATCCTGATACTGCATATTATTTACCAGTAATTAGATCACTTAGTGGCGAAGAGGTCACCAAGCTAGGCCAGCTGCCACCAATATTAAATCGAATGAGAGGTCAAATATATGAGGGCTTGACCTTTGAGAACTCTCGTCTAGCTGGTGAGTCTGTGCTCTATGCAGCAGAAATTATCGAGATAGTGCGCTACCTTAGAAAGGAAAATATGGCTGTTGAGCCCTGGAGCGGATTCCTAGGGGATCCTATTTTGAGAAAGTACGGTATTAAAATGGTGGACTGGACTATACCAGGGGTAGCTGTTATTCTTGGTAGAGCCAAAACAAATGAAGATGCTAAGAAACTGGTTGAAAAGCTTATGGGCAAGGGAATGATGCTATTCCTTTGTGATGAGATTATTGAGCAGCTTATGGAGGAAAATGTAAAGCTAGGGGTAGATTATATTGCCTTCCCTTTAGGAAACTTTACCCAAATTATTCATGCCGTAAACTACGCATTAAGAGCAGGTATGGCCTTTGGTGGAATCACTCCTGGAGAGCGAGAGCTACACCGAGACTATCAGTATCGTCGAGTATTAGCCTTTGTTCTTCAACTGGGAGAGCGGGATGAGGTAAAGGTAGCTGCTAGTATGGGTGCTATTTTCCTCGGTTTCCCAACTATTACAGACCAGCCCCTTGGGGAAGATGAGCAGCTTAAGGACTGGTACATTTCAGTGCCAAATTACGATGAGATGATTCAAGTAGCTTTTGAGCTACGGGGTATTAAGAGTACCAACATTGAGATTGATATCCCAATCAACCACGGACCTGCCTTTGAAGGGGAAACTATCCGCAAGAATGATATGTACGTTGAGTTTGGCGGTGGAAGAACCACAGCCTTTGAATTAGTGCGCATGGTATCTCAGGATGAGATTACCGATGGCAAGGTGGAGGTAGTGGGACCAGACATTGATCAAGTAGAGGAAGGGTCTAAGCTACCCTTAGGTATTGTAATAGACATTTATGGCCGCAAGATGCAGGATGACTTTGAGGGCGTACTAGAGCGAAGAATTCACTATTTTACCAACTATGGTGAGGGCTTGTGGCACGTTGCCCAGAGAGACCTGTGCTGGGTGCGGGTCAGTAAGGAAGCTAGGGCCAAGGGCTTACTGTTAAAGCATATGGGTGAGCTGCTATTGGCTAAATTTAAACAGGAATTCCCTGCCATTGTTGACCGAGTTCAGGTTACAATCTACACTGATCAAGCTGCTGTAGACGAGAAAATCAAGCTAGTAAGAGAAGTATACGCGAAAAGGGATAACCGCTTGCGAGGATTAAATGACGAATCTGTGGACACCTTCTACTCATGTCTGCTGTGTCAGTCCTTTGCACCAAACCACGTTTGTATCGTATCACCTGAGCGGGTAGGTCTTTGTGGAGCGGTAAGCTGGCTAGACGCTAAAGCATCCTACGAAATTAATCCAACTGGTCCAAACCAGCCAATTATCAAAGGTGAGGCCATTGATGAGTTAAAGGGTATGTGGCAGAGCGTTAACGAGTATTACTATGCAACCTCCAACAGAAATCTAGAGCAGGTTAATATGTACACCATGATGGATCTGCCCATGACCTCTTGTGGTTGTTTCGAAGCTATTATGGCTATCGTACCCGAGGCCAATGGCATTATGATTACCACTAGAGAGCATGGAGGTATGACTCCTTGTGGTATGACCTTCTCTACCCTTGCTGGTTCAGTAGGTGGTGGCTTGCAGACCCCGGGCTTCATGGGAATTGGCCGCAGCTATATCATCAGTAGAAAGTTTATCCCTGCTGATGGCGGTATTGCCAGAATCGTCTGGATGCCAAAAGAGCTAAAAGAGTTCTTAAAGGAAGACCTGGTGCAGCGCTCAGTAGAAGAGGGCCTAGGGGAAGACTTTATAGATAAAATTGCAGATGAAACCGTTGGTGTCACTGCCGATGAAATCCTGCCCTTCTTAGAAGAAAAGGGCCATCCCGCATTGACTATGGATCCAATGATGTAGGTATTTATAGCAGGTAGCCAGATTTATTTCTGGCTGCCTGTTAATTAAAGCTTGACTAAATTGTAGTGAAAGGAGTCGAAATCATGGGTTTAACAGGATTAGAGATTTATAAGCAGCTACCAAAGAAAAACTGTGGGGAATGTGGACCACCAACCTGTTTAGCTTTTGCCATGGCACTTGCTGGTGGTAAAGCATCTTTAGAGTCTTGTCCTTACGTAACTGAGGAGGCTAAGGAAAATTTAGGAGCAGCTTCAGCGCCCCCCGTCAAGCTAGTAAAGGTAGGTGTGGGTGAGGCAGAGATACAGCTTGGTGATGAGACTGAATTGTTCAGACATGATAAAACCTTTTATCACCCAACAGGTGTAGGCTTTGTATTGAGTGACACCTTGAGTGCTGATGAATTAGCTAGCAAGGTAGATGAAATAAACGACTTAGTCTTTGAAAGGGTGGGCTTAGTTTTTAAGGTGAGCTTTGTAATGCTTAAAGCCGATTCCAACAATGCTGAAACCTTTAAAGCAGCTGTAGAGCAGGTTGCAGCCAAGACGAAGCAGGCGATGATCCTTGTTAGTGAGGACCCAGCAGTTCTTGAGCCAGCTGCAGCAGCAATAGCTGATAAGAAGCCTATGCTATATCCAGCAACAGAAAGCAATTGGGAAGCCATGACTGCCCTGGCTAAGAAAAACAACTTACCCCTTGGTGTTAAAGGCAATGGATTGGAGTCATTAGCAGCTCTAGTAGAAAACATCGCCAAGGAGCACAAAGAGCTGGTATTGGATTCGGGTAGTGGGGGAACATCTAAGGTTCTTGCTGACCTGGTACAAATGCGCAGACAGGCTATCAAAAAGAGATTTAGACCTTTTGGCTATCCACTAATGGCCTTCTCCACTGAGGGTGACGCTGTTGAACAGGTGCTTAGAGCTCAAGCCTTTGTCTCTAGATATGCTGACGTAGTTATTCTAGAAACTACTGAAAAAGCAGCTGTCTTGGCATTATTGTCTTGGATTCAAAACCTATACACTGATCCACAAAAGCCAATTCAGGTAGAGGAGAAGATTTACGAGGTTGGCGATGTAACTCCCGATTCACCTGTATACCTAACTACTAACTTCTCATTGACTTACTACAGCGTTGAGGGTGAGGTAGAGTCAAGTAAGGTTCCGAGCTACATAATTCCAATTGACACCGATGGCACATCAGTATTAACTGCTTGGGCTGCTGGCAAATACGAAGCAGAAAAAATTACTGCTACCCTTGAGAAATTGGGAATAGCGGACAAAATCAATCATCGCAATATTGTAATACCTGGCTATGTAGCAGTAATCAGCGGAAAGCTTAAAGAAAAATCTGGTTGGAACGTGATAGTAGGACCAAGAGAAGCCTCTGGCATTCCTGCTTTTGCTAAGAGTCAATTTTCCTCATAAATAGAAATAGGGTGATTATATGAGCAAACATACCGTGCGTTTTTTACCAAGCGAAACAACCATTGAAGTAGAAGCTGGAACTACCCTGTTAGCTGCTGCTAGTCAGGCGCAGCTGGCGATTAAGAGCACCTGTGGTGGTGATGGTAGCTGCGGAAGGTGTACGGTATTGATTAAATCTGGAGAAGTGACTAGTCTTGGTACGGGAAACCTGTCTAAAAAAGCTAAGGAGCAAGGCTTAGTGCTGGCATGTAAAAACCAGGTAAGTGGTGACCTGGTTATTGAAATACCTA
>CAYVRD010000119.1:0-6376 GCA_964454195.1 uncultured Clostridia bacterium | reverse complement strand
AGCTGTTAAGGCAGTGCAAGAAGTTACAGTAGAGAAAACTAGGGTAAAGGGTGAACGAGTTACCCCCCAACAGCTAGCCAGCATTTTTGACCAACACTTGAGCTTTACCACAGCTGGAACAGCCATAGTTATCAATGGCGAGCAGCGGCTAGTAGTACAGAATAAAGAAATAGCTAATCGGCTCTTAGAGCAAGTTAAGCAAAACTATCTAAATAAAAGCAGTGATAGCGTCGAGGTATTAGAATTGAAAATAAAGGAAAGTGTAAGTCTTCAACCGGTGCAAATTGGCTTGGGAGAGTACACTGATTACGATACAGCACTAAAGCTACTACTTAATGGCACTGAGAAAGTTGAAAAGCATATTGTGGCAAACGGGGAGTCTCTTTGGACTATCGCCAGAGCCAATAATATGCGAGTAGATGACTTGCTAGCTGCCAATCCCCAGTTGAGTCCCCACCGGCTATCTATTGGCGAAGAGTTAAACCTGGTTAAGCTGGAGCCTATGGTCAATGTTGTGGCCAGTGTGCGGGAAAGAAAAACAGAGACGATACCCTTTACGACAAAATTTATAAATGACACTAAAATGTATCGAGGACAGGAAAGGGTTGCTCAGCCAGGCCAAAGGGGTGAGCGAGAAGTAATCTATGAGCTGGTACAGATAAACGGGAGAACTGTAGAGAAAAATGAAATAGCTTCGAATATAGTAAAGAAGCCGGTAGAAAGAGTAGTCAATAGAGGCACTAAGGTTTTAGTTGCCTCCAGAGGGAGCGGGGAAGCTGGCAGGATGGGTTGGCCCGTCAGTGGAAGGATAACCTCTGGCTATGGCAATCGCAGTGGCTCATTTCACTCGGGAATAGATATTGCCGCAGCTCATGGCACCTCTATTAGAGCGGCAGCAGCGGGAGTAGTGACTTTTTCGGGCTGGAGTGGCAATTACGGCAACATGATTGATATAGATCATGGCAACGGAGTGGTTACCAGGTATGCTCATAATTCTGCTAATCTGGTCCAGGTTGGTCAACAGGTTAGTGCAGGAGAGGTTATTGGGCGAGTAGGTAGCACCGGGCGTAGCACAGGGCCCCATGTTCACTTTGAGGTTCGCGTAAATGGAGCTACTAGGAATCCAGTAAATTTCTTGCGTTAAGCCCAATCAAAATACCGTATAGCAGCTGGAATATTTAACTAGCCTAGATTAGTTAATTGAAAGGGTGGACAAGCTCCACCCTTTTTTATCTTTTAAAAGGTAAGAAGGAGAATTATCTGTTGTATAAATCTGTAATACTTGGCATAATAATAATGGGATAAGTGGGATGGGTTTAAAAAGTTTACATATATAATACAAAAATAGCAGGGGAGGCAATAAACTATGTACGATGTAGTTATCATTGGAGGAGGACCTGCAGGACTTACGGCAGCTCTATATACAGCCAGGAGCAGATTGAAGACAGCAGTTCTAGAAAAATCAATGCCAGGAGGACAGGCAGCCCTAACCGACTTGATAGAAAACTATCCTGGTTTTCCCGACGGCATATCAGGACCCGAGCTAATGCACAAATTTATGGAGCAGGCTACTAAGGTAGGGGCAGAGTTTAAGACTCAAGAGGTCAAAGAGGTACAGCTATTAGGCGAAAAAAAGCAAGTTGTTACTAATAGTGAAACGATTGAGACAAAAGCTATTATCGTGGCAACTGGTGCCCAAGCTCGCAAGCTAGGTGTGCCTGGAGAAGGAAAATTTACTGGCAGAGGGGTATCCTACTGTGCTACCTGTGATGGGGCTTTTTTTAGAGGTAAGCGAGTGGCGGTGGTAGGTGGTGGAGATTCAGCAGTTGAGGAAGCCAACTTTTTGACCAAGTTTGCCTATGAGGTAGTCATTATCCATCGGAGAGATCAGCTGCGCTCGGCAGTAGTTTTGCAGGAGCGGGCAAAAAAGAATGAAAAAATCACTTTTAAATTTGACACAGTTGTGGAGGAAATTCTGGGCAATGTCGGGGTAGAGCAGCTTAGGCTAAAAAGCTTAATAAATGGCCAGGTATACCTAGAGGACTTTGATGGAATTTTCATCTATGTCGGTACAGAGCCCAATACTAAATTTCTAGAGGGCAAGCTGGAAATGGATCAGCTAGGCTATATTTTAAGCCATGATTACTTAAAAACCTCGGCGCCCGGGGTATTTGTGGCAGGAGATGTGCGGAAAAAGTTTTTGCGGCAGGTATCTACTGCGGTGGGAGATGGAGCTGTTGCGGCCATGGCGGTAGAGCATTATCTGGCGGAGCTAGAGAGCTAAATAAATTATAGACATGGGAGGTTTTAGTATATGGTAATGCGCCATTTGCGACGAAGAAATTCGGGGATGAGAGCATTCTTTATGGTAGTGGCCATATTGATTATATTCGGATTAGTAGGCTCTTCATTAGTGGGCATCTTTGGCTTCTAGAATAGGCCAGGAGGGATTAATAGTGGATGAAAAAGAGCGACAAAAAAGAAAAGCAGAGCTAATAACTCGGCTTAAGAAAATTGAAGGGCAAGTGCGAGGCGTGCAGAAAATGCTGGATGAGGATAGATATTGCGTTGATGTATTGGTGCAAGTAGCAGCTATTCGCTCTGCCGTAAACAAAGTGGGGCTAGCAGTTTTAGAGGGACACACCAGGGGATGTGTTGCTAAGGCTATTCAAGAGAATCACGGAGACAAGGCTATTGATGAGCTAATGGATGTAATGATAAAATTCATAAAATAATAAAATAAAATAAAATATAATAAAGTAAAATAAAAAAGACCAGGTCTGCTTGATACAGCCAGGTCTTTTTTGCTTGTGGCAGATAAATTCATAAAATAATCACAAATGAGTCATAGAATGTTAATAAACTAGTGGCAAAATAGTTTTATAATAGCTACAAGGGGGGATAACTGTCCGATGGAAAAGGCGTCTAGAATTTTAGTTATCCTTAGTGTAGCTTTTTTGTTGCTTTGGCTACAGCTACTGGCATTCCCGCTAGCTGGTCAAGCAAGCACTAATTCTCTAGCTGTAAAAAACATGGTACTGTCCATTTGGCCTGAATATGATGAGCCAGGAGTGCTAGTAATTTATAGTGGGCAGCTTGTAAACAGGCAAGAAATACCCTTTGCCGGCTTGATAACCTTCAAGGTTCCTCTAGAGGTTGAGGAAATGAGGCTGGTATGTGAGTCGGAAGCGGGTCTCCACTGCGTAATTTATCAGATAGCTAAGAGACAGCGGTATAAAGAGGTATCTTGGCAAGCTACTAAGCCAATCCCTCCTGGGGAGACTATGCCTTTTTTGCTAGAATTTTATTATGATCCCTTGCCGCAGGATAAGGCTAAGACCTTTGAGTTTACCTTTTTCCCCAGCTATCCTGTAGGAGAGCTGCTCTGGGATATTAAAGAGCCCTTTGATGCGGAAGAGTTTGTCATAAAGCCAGAAATGACCCATATGGGAAGAGATGTATTCGGCTTTAATACCTTTCAGCGAAAGGACTTTCAGGTAAATGAACCTGCAACAGTTAATATTAGCTATCAGCGGGAGCAACAAATACCGTCGATTGATAGATCCCAAGCTATTAGTGCCAATGTAGGTAATACTATATTTACTGATGAAACTCAAAAAACCAACTGGCAGTTAGCCTTAGTATTAATAGGCTCATTCATGAGTATTATCGGGTTTTTTGCCTACTATGCCTATCAAAATAATGGGACAAAATATCATTAGGGGAGGTATGGAATGTGAAGGTTTCCACCAAATTAACTATTGCCACAGTAATAATTGTGTTAACCATAGGCACATTGATGGTCATGGGCTTTACAAATTTTTCTGGGCAGATAGTGACCATTGAATCGGTAATGACTTCCGAGGGGAGATATGATGGGAAGTATTTGCGACTGGAGGGAGTGCTGGTAGAGGGCTCTGTTAACTGGAACGCCAGAGATATAGAGCTTACCTTTCAGCTTACGGATGGGGAAAAGTTTTTAAACGTTTACCACCAGGGAATTAAGCCTGATAATTTTACCCCGGGACACGATGTGATTTTGGAAGGGCACTATAAAGGCAACGGACTTTTTGTAGCGGAAAGGGTTCAGACTAGATGTCCTAGCTCTTATGAGGAAGAGGTCTATGAAGAGTATCACGGAGATGAGAAGAAGGAAGAGGACAATACTAAGGAGGTATAAAAATGTTGCCAGATATAGGACATGTAGCTTTAGGGATAGCCTTAGTCATCAGTATATACGTAATAGTTGCCTATCTAGTAGGTGTCAAAAAAAATAATCAAAACTTATTGGAGAGTGCCAAGGGAGGGGTGGGAGCAGTAGCACTGTTAACTACTGCTGCATCTCTAATTTTAATTAATGGCTTGGTAACCAGTGACTTTTCTATCAAGTACGTGGCCCAGTATACTAGCACTGACTTGCCCTTGTTCTACAAAGTAGCAGCTTTTTGGGCAGGCAATGCAGGGTCACTTTTATTATGGCTCTGGATATTGACCAGCTATGCAGCCATAATCGCCTATTCCCGTAGACATCAGCTGGCAGCGATGAATCCCTATGTAATTTCCGTGTTGATGTTGAATGTGATATTTTTTCTAATCATGCTGACTTTTATCAGCAACCCCTTTGAGCGATTAGCCTTTCCCCCTGCAGAAGGAAACGGCTTAAACCCAATGCTGCAGCACCCGGGAATGGTTTTCCATCCACTGACACTATACATGGGCTACGTGGGATTTGCAGTTCCCTTTGCTTATGCTATGGCAGCTCTTTACCTGAGAAGGGTAGATGATTTATGGATTCGCATTACTCGTAAATGGACTGTATTCGCTTGGCTGTTTCTAACCCTGGGGAATCTTTACGGTGGCCAGTGGGCATATGTGGAATTGGGCTGGGGTGGATACTGGGCATGGGATCCTGTAGAGAATGCCTCCTTTCTGCCTTGGCTGACTGGCACAGCCTTCCTGCATTCAGTAATGATTCAAGAGCGCAAGGACATGCTGAAAATATGGAATGTATGCTTAGTCATCATCACCTATTGTCTTACTATCTTTGGCACCTTTTTAGTGCGCAGCGGAGTGCTGTCTTCAGTGCATTCCTTTTCAGACTCAAACCTGGGCTTTTACTTCCTAGTGTTTTTATTTATGATAATAATTGGCGCTGTATATCTTACTTTGGATAGGCTTAAAATTCTTCAGCACGATAATGAATTCCAATCCTTGCTGTCAAAGGAGAGCAGCTTTTTAATTAACAATCTACTGCTGGTAGGGGTAGCCTTTGCCGTATTCTGGGGCACCATTTTCCCCTTGGTATCGGAAGCGGTGACAGGAGATAAAGTTACTGTAGGGGCGCCCTTCTTCGACAAGGTGGCAGGACCTATTTTGCTAGCCATGATATTTGTCATGGGTATTTGTCCCCTTATCGCGTGGCAAAAATCTACGCTAAAAAACTTTACAGACAACTTTTTATGGCCGCTAGTTTTTTCAGTAGGCTTCACTATAGGGCTATTTTTCTACGGCATAACAAAGCCTTGGGCTATTTTAGGCTACCTGGTTTGTACCTTTGTGCTATTGACCCATTTGCAGGAGTTTTACCGAGGAACTATGGTGCGCAAGAAGCTTACGGGAGAAAATATTCTACAGGCCTTTGGTCGGCTATGCTTAAAAAATCGTCGTCGCTACGGTGGATATGTTATTCATATTGGGATAGTACTGATGGCTGTAGGTATTATTGGATCAAATCAGTATGATTTAGAGATTACTCGCAGTGTGCGCTCCGGGGATGTGATACAGGTAGCTGATTACCATCTGCGGTTTAACAAGCTGGATATGCGGAGAGAGGGACCTAATGAGGTGGTATTCGCTGATATTGATGTCTACCGCAATGGGCAATATGCAGGAAAGCTGACGCCAGAAAAAATATTTTACCCCACCTGGCCCCAGCCCCGAACTGAGGTAGCTATTATGGGCTCCTGGAGAGAGGACTTATATATTACCTTAGCAGGCTGGGATACCGACGGCACCACCGCTTTGGTTATCAATATCAATCCCTTAGTTCAGTGGATATGGTTTGGCGGATACTTGCTAGTTATCGGAACTCTATTTGCTCTGTGGCCGGGCAGAGGTAATGACCTGGGCCCAAAATATCAATATTTAGCAGAGAAATAACGGAAGGATGGGAACGCCGATGGATCTATTTGCAATGTTAATAGGATTGGTTTTAGTGGCGGCCAGTGGATTGATGATTGGGTTGCCCCTGGTGCGTCCGGTAAGGGAAGGCATTTATAATGAAGCTGGGATAATAAAGGCTGAGGAGAGCTTGGAAAAACGCAAAGAAGCTATCTTTACCACTTTAAATGAGATAGAGTTTGACTATCACACCAAT
>CAYVRD010000118.1:0-6438 GCA_964454195.1 uncultured Clostridia bacterium | reverse complement strand
ATCTGGATAGTAAATTGAAGGGCAATACCAGCCTTTTCCGATGCTATCATCACCTGATGAATATCACCTATTTCACCGGTTACCAGTTTTTTTGTCATCTCAGTTGACTGAATCTGCATTTCATTGACGCCCTTAATGGCGCTCTTTAAAAAGTCACCAAAGGAAGGGTTGCTGACTTTTTCATTCTTTAAGGAATCCTTTATTGAAGGTATAGCTAATTGCAAATTATCAATTCTCATAGTCTATTAACCTCTTCCTATTTCTAATGCCTTCATAGCCATACTTTTAGCCGAGTTTATAGCAGTAACATTAGCTTCATAAGCTCTAGTTGCACTAATCATATCTACCATTTCACTGACCACGTTGACGTTAGGCATTTGCAGATAGCCCGCCATTTCCCCCTCCTGAATGGCATCGGGATGGGTTGGATCATAGACTAATTTAAAGGGTGAGGGGTCTGAAACTATTTTTTTAATTACAACACCCTTTCCTCCTTGGGGTTGCTGCTCAGCAATACTTCTATGTAAAAGCCTCTGAAAGCTATCGCCCTGTTCTGCAAAAACTACTTGCTTTCTTCTGTAGGGCTCTCCATTTTCTGTTCTAGTAGTATTAACGTTGGCAAGATTACTTGAGATAACATCCATCCTCATTCTACTAGCAACTAAACCAGATGCACTAACATCAATAGAGTTGAATAACCGCATCGCTTATTTACCTCCTGTAATAACTGATTTCATTGAGTTAACCCTTCTGTTAATCTGATCAGATAAAGCCTGGAACATTATAGTGTTCTTTGCCAAAAGGGCCATTTCCTGATCAATGTCTACATTGTTTAGATCATTTCTAAGGTTAGTATTTTTAATTGTGACAATTTGGGGATCGGGAATACTGAAGCTAGTAGGCAAGTGTCTTTCATGGGTAAGCTTGAGTTTTTTCTTCAACTTTTCCTTATTCATAGCCTCTTTTAGCTCATTTTCAAAGGTTACTACTGATTTTTTGAATTTAGGAGTTTCGGCATTAGCCAGATTATGAGAAATGACTGAATGTCTAATAGAGGCAGCTTCTAAGCCTTTTTCTAAGTATTTAAAGCTACCCACCCTGCTAAGCAAGTCCATAACTGCACCACCTTAAAGAAAATGCTTTATATCAAGGTAAGGATTCGACTTTTTTCTCTGAATTCCTTTTTTATTAGGGAAAAAATTGAAGTACTGAAAGTATGGTAAAAAATACATAAATTAAATGTAGCATAGAATATATAACCATGCATGAGTCATAGGTCCCGGCCTCACTAGTGCTCTAGTACCAATTTGCAGTATATTTCCTGAATTATTTATTTTTTTAATCATTTCTCCTATTTTTCTACATATTTATTTAATAAAAAAAAGTCGAATGATATTTTTACATTCGACTTTTTTTATGCTTTTATAAAAAAGGACGAGCTGATTAGCCTAGTGCTTCAGCTTGGCCAATTCTTCCATAAGGTTTTCGTTAAGCACTCGGATATATGTTCCCTTCATGCCAAGAGATTTGGATTCAATTACCCCAGCGCTCTCAAATTTGCGCAATGCATTGACAATCACCGATCTGGTGATGCCAGCTCGGTCTGCAATTTTGCTAGCTACCAGTACTCCCTCATCTCCTTCTAGCTCCTCAAAAATGTGCTCTACCGCTTCCAGCTCAGAGTAAGACAGGGTGCCTATAGCTATGTGGACTGCAGCCTTCTTTCGAGCTTCTTCCTCTACTCGCTCAGTTTTAGATCTCAATATCTCCATGCCAACAACAGTTGCACCATATTCTGCTAATATTAAATCCTGATTTTCAAATTCCTTATTAAATTTAGCTAAAACTAATGTTCCTAATCTTTCGCCACCGCCTACAATAGGCACTACAGTAACTAGCTTATTGTTAAATATACATGGCTGTTCCTCACTAAATATACAACCATGAGCTGATTGATTTATATTTGCTCTAGTTTCTACTATTTTAAGCAAGCCTTCATTGTAGGTCTCTGGAAACCTCTCAGATTGCATCACTATTTCTTCCATGGCGTCACATTCAAAATTTTCAATAAAGTTATATCCCATAATTTTGCCTCGTCGTCCTACAATATAACAATTTGCCTCAATCATTCCCCCCAGCACCTTGGCCATTTCATCAAAATCTACCGGATGTCCTGCTGATTTTTGTAGCAATCGATTAATTTTTCTAGTGCGCTCTAATAAACTTTTCATCTTATTCCTCCCATTCAGTTATATACTACAAAATATATTTGCTAAGGTCTTCATCCTCTATGACATTTGCCAATTTTTGTTTGACATAATTTTTATCTACTGTTACCTCAGTTCCCTTCAGCTCAGAAGCAGAAAAGGATATATCTTCAAGAATTTTTTCCAGAAGTGTATGTAATCTTCTAGCACCAATGTTCTCCATGTCTTCATTAACCTTAAATGCCATCAGGGCTATTTCTTCAATTCCATCCTCGGCAAAGATAACTTTAACTCCTTCAGTACCTAATAAGGCAGTATATTGTTTAATCAGTGAATTTTTTGGCTCGGTTAGAATTTTACCAAAGTCTCTTTTAGAAAGGCTTTCCAGCTCTACTCTTATAGGAAATCTTCCTTGCAGCTCCGGTATCAAGTCCGATGGTTTTGAAACATGAAAAGCACCAGCCGCTATAAACAAAATATAATCGGTTTTTACAGGTCCATATTTTGTCATTATTGTAGACCCTTCTACAATAGGCAAAATATCCCGTTGTACTCCTCCTCTTGAAACATCAGGACCGCCACTTTCTTTGCCTGCTATTTTATCTATTTCATCCAAGAACACTATCCCGCTCTCTTCCGCTCTTTTAACTGCAATTCGGGTAACCTCTTCATGATCAATCAGCTTCTGGGCCTCTTCA
This sequence comes from uncultured Clostridia bacterium, assembly GCA_964454195.1. Lineage (GTDB taxonomy): Bacteria > Bacillota > Desulfitisporia > Desulfitisporales > JAWSUQ01 > CAYVRD01. Next base: position 3,533 of record CAYVRD010000118.1, on the reverse strand, counting down.
TTTTGAAGAATTTTTCTTGCTTCTTTAACAGGAAGTTTTCTCTTCTTAGTTTTCTTAGGTAACATGCCTCCTAAAATATTTTGTAGATTAATACCCATATCCTCCATGCCTGAGCCTGAAAATATTTCTAAGGTAGGAGAGGCGCTTTCTTCTACTTCTACTTCAACAGAATAATCCTCTAAAAGCCCATCCAGCAGTTTTTTTCTAGTATCTTCCCGGCGTTTTTTTAGATTGTTTTCTTCTTGCTGTTGTTCTTCATAGCTTGTTTCAACAACGCTGTTATGTGTATTGCCAAAAAACATTTGCAAGGGGTTAACTGGTGACTCTTTTTTTGGTGCAGGAACTAGAATGTCTAATAGACGATGATTTGCCATTTCCAAAGCCTTCTCCTGAACAGATTGGATCATTTCATTTTTTACAATTCGGATAGAGGTTTCTACCAGATCTCTAATCATTGATTCCACATCTCTACCCACGTATCCAACCTCAGTAAACTTAGTGGCTTCTACCTTAACAAAGGGCGCTTTAACTAATTTAGCAATTCTTCTTGCTATTTCTGTTTTACCCACACCGGTAGGCCCTATTAATATAATATTTTTAGGCATAATATCATCCTGTATTTCTGGGGGCAGCAATTTCCTTCTATATCTATTTCTCAAGGCAAGGGCTACAGATTTTTTAGCTTTTTCTTGCCCAATTATATACTTATCCAAATATTTTACAATTTCCTGAGGAGTGTAGTTTTCCACTAGTTCCTCTCCCCCCTTTAGTTTAATTCTTCAATACTTATATTATCATTAGTGTACACACATATATTAGAGGCTATTTCCAGAGACTTCTGGACAATTTCCTTTGGGGAAAGCTGGGTGTTTGCGACTAGCCCTCTCCCTGCGGCCAAGGCGTACCCACTGCCCGAGCCAATAGATGCTATAGCATCCTCCGGTTCTATTATTTCACCACTACCACTAATAATGAGAATTTTTTCATGATTTGCAACTAGTAGCAATGCCTCTAATCTACGCAGCACCTTGTCTAATCGCCAGTCCTTAGTTAGCTCTACTGCTGCTTTTTGAAGGTTGCCATTGTGTTGCTGTAGCTTTAGTTCAAATTTTTCAAAAAGAGTTATGGCATCAGCTACCGAACCAGCAAAGCCAGCCAAAATTGTGTTATTGTACAGCTTCCTTACCTTTTTAGCATTGTTTTTCATAATCATATTATTTCCAAAGGTAACTTGACCATCTCCACCGATGGCTACTTGATTGTCCTTGCGTACCGCCACAATAGTCGTAGCTTTAAACACTAGTTCTCCTCCTTTACCTTTTAACTATGCTACTGTTAGGCTCTCGGATGGGCTAAGTCATATATCTGCTTAAGCCTATTCTTGGTAACGTGAGTGTAGCCTTGGGTAGTAGCTAAGCTTTCATGACCCAATAATTCTTGTACTGTCCTTAAATCAGCTCCCCCTTCAAGCATATGGGTAGCAAAGGAGTGTCTTAAGATGTGGGGAGTAATTTTTGTCTCTTGGGATACCAAGTCAACGTATTTACTTAAAACATATCGGATACCTCTATCGGTAATTCTATTTCCCTTATTATTAACTATTAATGCATTACTATTTTCTGGTATCTGCTTAGTTAGTATTGGTCTTCCCGCACTGAGATAATCTTCTATAGCTACTTGAGCCCATTCACCTAAAGGTGAAATTCTCTCTTTATTCCCCTTGCCCAGTACTTTAATAAGTCCAGATTGCAAGGCAATATCCTCTAGATCTAGCTTTACCAACTCCCCAACTCGCAAGCCCGAGCCATATAAAATTTCCAGAATGACTCTGTCTCGCTTCCCAAGGGGAGTATCCACATCTGGTCCATTTAACAGCAGCATAACATCCTCATAGTATAAAAATTTAAGTAAATTGTTTCTCTTCTTGGGAGATGAAATTAGCTGCATCGGATTATTTATAAGCTTAGACTGCCTAGTCAGATAGTTAAAGAAACTGCGTATTGCTGATAGTTTTCTTGAAATTGTAGTCCTTTTAAATCCTTCCTTTTGTAAAAAGGCAAAATATCTGCGAAAGAAATATCTATCTAATTCCTCCAATTCACTGAGCAGTTCTATCTTTTTTATGTAATCTATAAAGTGAAATATATCATTGTTATAGGCAATTATAGTATTATCAGAACAGTTTTTCTCAACTTTTAAGTAGATGAAAAAATTGTCGGCCAGTTGATACGCGTCATCAACATGCATATAACCCCTCTATTCTTATTCATAGCTATTCTCCATAAGGTTAACATATTCACAAACTGCTGACAAGAAGTATTAGCTACTTTTCCCAATTATCTTTAATGAACTCTGTTAGACTGCTTAAAGCTCTTTCTGCTATCCTTCTGTTTTTTAATTTTTTATCCTTTATACGCTCATTTAAAGGGGGCAACAACCCAAAGTTTATATTCATCGGCTGGAAGTTTTTTCCTGGAGCGCTGCTTATATAGTGACATAGGGCACCAATTGCAGTATCCTGCGGAAAAGAGACTAGGGAGCGTCCCAGATAAGAGTTAATAGCGTTATGTGCAGCCACCATCCCACTGGCTGCTGATTCCACATATCCTTCTACCCCAGTTATTTGTCCAGCAAAAAATACGCCCTTGCTATGGCGCAATTCCATAGTCGAATCTAGTAATTTAGGTGAATTTATATAGGTATTGCGATGAATAACTCCGTATCTCACAAATTCGGCATTTTCCAGTCCTGGGATAAGTTTAAATACTTTTTCTTGATCTGGCCATTTCAATTTAGTTTGAAAGCCTACCATATTGTATAAAGTGCCTTCTAGGTTGTCTTGCCGAAGCTGTACTACTGCATAATAGCTAGAGCCGTCCCTCGGGTTTTCTAGTCCCACTGGTTTCATAGGCCCAAATCGCAGCGTATCCTCACCTCGGCTAGCCATCTCTTCGATAGGCATGCATCCTTCAAAGAAAATCTCTTTTTCAAAGGCAGCTACAGGGGCTTGCTCCCCTGCTAAAAGCTGCCGGTAAAAACTATAATATTCATCCTTACTCATGGGACAGTTAATATAATCATCGCCGCTACCCTTGCCATATCTGGATGCATAAAAGGCTATTTCCATATTTATTGATTCTTTAGTTACTATGGGTGCTGCTGCATCGTAAAAGTATAAGTATTCACCCCCAGTAATCTCTTGAATAGACTGGGATAGCTGGCCGTCAGTTAAAGGACCAGATGCGATAATAAATGGTTTAGGAAGGTTTATATCTGTGACCTCTTTCCTCAATACCTCTATGTTGGGATGATTACTAAGCGCATCAGTAATTCCTTGAGCAAACTTTTCTCTATCTACAGCTAAAGCACCACCTGCTGGAACTTGAAATTTATCGGCGCACTTCATAATTATAGAGTTTAATCTCCTCATCTCTTCTTTTAAGAGACCGACAGCATTTTCAATATTGTTGGCCCTTAAAGAGTTACTGCAAACTAATTCTGCAAAGTAATCAGTATAGTGGGCTGGGGTTTCT
>CAYVRD010000117.1:0-6462 GCA_964454195.1 uncultured Clostridia bacterium | reverse complement strand
TTCGCACTCCGTTTAAAAAATCCTTTACTGTGAAATATGTTTTCGCATCATGAAATCTTAATTTTCCCTGCTTTATCAAGGAATTTCAGGTTTTTATGTTTGGCTTGAAAATTGTTTTCATATAGTGAAAGATGTTTTAACAAAAAAACCACGGATTTATTTCCGTGGTCAATAGCTACTTTATACAGATTATAGTTTATTGTTTATAGTTTCCAAACTGCCGCTACTGCGTTTCCTCGTTTGTTGTATTGAAGGCGGTGGAAGGTGGAATAGGCTATGGCTATGCCTCTGCCATGGAGATCTAGTAGCCTCTCGGTATCTACCTCTTGATACTTGCGCCAGTCAAACCCCTCTCCCTTGTCCCGAATTATAAATATCAGCTTAATCTTACCCTCTTTTGTCTTGGCTTTTATGCAGTAAAAATCAACCCATTTATTAGAGTTTTGGGGCTTTTTTAGTCTATTTTCCACCTCTTGAGTCCATCTCTCCTCTTGAAGCAGATTGTGCTTGTCATGGTAGGTGATGCCTAGATTTCCGTGCTCAATAGCGTTAATCAATAGCTCCAGCAGTCCTATGGCAATTCGGTCTGCCTCAGGGTAATTGGCTGTGATACTTTCAATAATTTCATGGGCTTCCTCAATAGTTTGGCAGTGATGATGCACCCAATCTATAACCTGCTCTTTAGAGATTTTTAGGTTTAACTCCTCCAGCTTTAATATTTCACGCCAATCCATTCACCCAACCCCCTTTACAATAGACGTGGAAATTACAACTCCTTGTAGGTCTTTTTGTTGAAAAATGTAGATAATTCAAATAATTGTGTTTTTATTATATCATAGTTTTTCCTGAGCACAAGGCTCAGTCCTGACTTTTTAATATAAAAATTTCCACAAGATACATTTATTAATACTAATGCTTAATATGTGCTTTTATTAGTATTTATAGTAAATATAAAAAGCTGCAATCTTTTGATAAGATTACAGCTTTTTATAAGCCTGGGTTTATTCTTCATAGATGCCAGAGAAGACTCTAACTGCCGGACCCGTCATGTAAACCGGATTGCCCTCAGCCCAGTGAATTAACAGGTCTCCTCCTGCCAGTTGAACAGTGGCAGTCTCGGCTGCTAATCCCTTTAGTCGAGCAGCTACTAGGGTGGCACATGCACCTGTACCACAGGCTAGAGTTGGACCGGCTCCCCGCTCCCAAACTCGCATTTTCAAGGTATTTCTATCTACTACCTGCACAAACTCCACATTAGTTTTCTTTGGAAAAATAGGGTGTTTTTCAATAGCTGGTCCCAGAGTTGCCACCAGGCCACTGTCTATTTGGGGCACAAAAATCACACAATGGGGATTGCCCATGGAAACACATGTGATTTCAAGCTTTTTTCCATCTAGATCAAGGGGATAATCTACTACTCGATTTAGCTCCTTAGGCACAAGAACAGGTATATCCGGGGGATTTAAGATAGGCTCCCCCATATCTACCCTTACCTGAGCTAAATTGCCAGCAATCTCTATTACCTCCGGTTTCATGATACCTGCCTTAGTTTCCACTGTGATTTCCTTTGAGGACACCAGCTGTTGTTCAAAGGCATAAGCAGCAACACAGCGAATGGCGTTGCCGCACATTTCCGGTTCCGTACCATCCGAGTTGAAAATGCGCATTTGGATATCTGCATTTAAGGATTTAGCTATTAACACTAGTCCGTCTCCGCCTATGCCAAAGTTTCTGTTGCACATCTTAATTGCCAGCTCTCCCCAATCCTCTCTTTCGGTGGGGTAGGTTATTAAATCTAAGATTACAAAGTCGTTTCCTAAGCCATGTGCCTTGACAAACCTCATAGCATCTCCTCCTTAAATCGATACCTAAAAGCTACCTAAAAGCCTAGAGATATGTTGGGCTGTGGTCAATAGCTCAGGGACTATTGTCTGCTCAAGGTAATCGTACTCTAAGCGACTAGCCGGACCTGAAAGACTGAGAGCAGCAGATATATTTCCTTCATGGTCATATATAGCTACTGCAGCACACCTAACCCCTTCTTCCATTTCCTCCCGATCAATAGAATAGCCCTTTTCTTTTACCTCAGCCAATTTAGCCTGAAGCTCCTCAATGCTACCAGCGCTGTTGGCCGTATGCTTGACAAATTTGTAGTTGCTAAAAAATCTTTTAATTTCTCTATCGGAGAGCTTGGTAAGTAGCATTTTTCCTGAACCTGTGCAATAGGCAGGACCTCTAGTGCCCGGCTTAGCCATCATCTTCACCACGTTTTTGGACTCAACCTGGTCAATGTACACCACATCCTGCCCGTCTAAGATAGCAAGATTGATTGTCTCGTTGTACTTTTCTACTAATTCCTTCAAATATGGCTTAGCAACCTTAGGAATATTAAGATTTTTCAGCACCGCATTCCCAATTTCAAAGACCTTTAAGCCCAGCTTATATTTTCCCGTCTCAGCGTCCTGCTGTACAAAGCCCGAGGCTATTAGGGTAGCTAATAGGCGATGAACTGTACTGATATTTAGTTTCAGCTCTGCACTAAGTGAGGTTAGGGCCATTGGCGTACCCTCTTTAGCTAGCGCATCTAATATGGCCAATGCCCGATCCACTGCCTGGACTGTCTTATGTTTGCCTTCCTTTTCTTCCATTTACACTCTGCCCCCTGATTTTTGCGTATCCTAGTAAGGACTAGTAGTTTGCGAGCTTAGATTACCCCTTGTGCTTTCATGGTCTCTGCTACCTTAATAAAGCCAGCAATATTGGAGCCAGCAACTAAATTGCCCTCCATGCCATACTCCTTGGCTGCTGCTGAAGCATTTTTGTAGATATTCACCATAATCTGCTTAAGCTTGGCATCTACCTCTTCAAAGGTCCAAGAGTATCTCATGCTATTTTGACTCATCTCAAGAGCTGAAGTAGCTACTCCACCGGCATTTGCAGCCTTTCCAGGTCCAAATAGCACATTGTTAGCTTGGAATACCTTGATAGCCTCAGGGGTACATGGCATATTTGCTCCTTCAGCAACTGCAATTACACCATTGGCTACCAGCGCCTTAGCACTAGCTTCGTCTAGCTCATTTTGAGTAGCACAAGGCAGGGCAATATCACATTTCACGCTCCAAATATCGTTGCAGTTTTCCCCAACCACGCAAGCTCTTTCTTTAGCACACTCGCATATACGCTTTCTATCCACTTCTTTTACCCGTTTAACAATTGTCAAATCAATGCCCTCTGGATCGTGGATATAGGAATTGGAGTCGGATAGAGCAACTACTTTACCACCCAGCTCCATCACTTTTTCCGCAGCGTAAATTGCCACATTTCCTGAGCCGGAAATAACTACAGTCTTACCGGCAAAGGATTCCCCTCTTTCCTTTAGCATCTCATCTACAAAGTAGACAAGTCCATATCCAGTAGCTTCTTTTCTAACTAATGACCCGCCATATGTAAGGCCTTTGCCTGTCAAAACACCTTCAAACACATTTTGCAGTCGCTTGTACTGGCCGTACATATAGCCAATTTCCCTTGCTCCTACACCAATATCCCCCGCTGGCACGTCTGTATCAGCTCCTATATGCTTTGCCAGCTCAGTCATAAAGCTTTGGCAAAAGCGCATAACTTCACCATCGGATTTACCCTTGGGATCAAAGTCAGAGCCCCCTTTGCCGCCGCCAATAGGCATGCCAGTTAAAGAGTTTTTGAAAATTTGCTCAAACCCTAGAAATTTAATTATACCAAGGTTAACTGACGGATGAAAGCGCAATCCACCTTTATATGGACCAATAGCTGAGTTAAACTGTACTCTAAAGCCTCTATTAACATGAACTTTTCCCCGGTCATCAACCCAGGGAACTCTGAATACTATTTGTCTCTCTGGTTCAACAATACGCTCCACGATACCTAACTCACGATAATCAGGATTTTTTTCAAGAACCGGCTCCAGAGCTTCAAGAACCTCGTGAACTGCTTGAAGAAATTCTGGTTCGTTTTGATTTCGTTTAACTACCTGCTGATAAATCTGCTGCACATAGCTCATCTACTTCAGACCTCCAAATAATTTAGTTTGAATCTAGGAATAATATATCCTAAATTAACTAAATTTTATCTTTTCACCATGCAAAAAACAATAAAATATTATTTCGCATTATGAAAATTTGCCAAGCTCTAAGTATCCTATGGCTTTTTGCGTTACGATATCGGAAGCAATAATGAGCTGCTTGTCGGCTATATCCCAGACCTTTATTGTTTGGTGGATTAAAGAATCACCTGTCACTAGCAAGTGTAAGCTGTTGGGAGCTTGAGCTATCAGCTGATTTTGAAATATAATCTCCTGCTGCCCTGGAAACAATGCCACGTAAAAAATCTCAGTTTCTACTAAGTCCTGAAAGAAGTGACTGCCATAAGAGAGCTCAGGCGTAAGCTTGCCATCCCGATGGGCAACTTCTACTAATACACTCATGTTGCTTATTTCTGAAAAGCTAACTGGAACACCTAATGCTGGTGTTGTAGTTCCCCAACGCCCTGGTCCAATGAGCATAGTAGGTGTAGTAGCTCGCCCTTTACTCAGCTTATTAATTTTTCCTATCAAACGCGCTACTCCATATTTATCGGTTTCAGACAAATTGCTATAAAGGTTAGGCTCTACGTATATTATTCTCTTAATAGGCTGATAAATACTCCCTCCCATGAAACTGCCGGTAGTCTCAAACAGTATCTGCTCTTGGGAGATATTTTTAGGTATATGGCCTGCCTGCTTTTGACCCTTTGTCTGCAATGGACGACATTGCAGCAGGTTAATCCGCAGCTGATTCTCTTCAGTGATATTGACGGCAAATTCGATATCTACAGGGTAATCATAAGCCATTTCTAAAAGTTTCAGCATTCGTTGCATTTTTTGTGGAAATTCTGTTTCACTTAATAGCTTATCAAAGGTTAAAATCCAAACCTCCTCCTCAGGAAGCTTTAATTCTTTCAGCCTTTTCATAGCCTGATAATCCTTTACTCCTATTAATTCCAAGCTCAGGCTTACTCCTTCGGTCAGCAGCTGTCTTAAGCTGACCGTATCCAGTTTCCCCTCTTTTACATTGATCAAATCTACATAATGCTGAGAAAATCTTTTTTTGTCTTCCATTCCTCCCACTGGCCTCAATAGGGGTGCATCCAGTGCAGCTAGTCGCGGATAATCCTCTTCCACTCGATTGACAGCTCTAGTTCCTAAGCCATAAACAAGCCTGAGCATGCCCGCCTCGCTGTCTAAGTCACTGTGCCACACAAAGGTATTATAGGATATGCCTACACCGGCAACAAAGGGAAAATAGTAGTTTCCATGGTACGCCCCGGACACCCGTTGCACCAGCAAAGCCATCTGCTCATCTTCAAAGGCCAAACCCCTTTGCATACGATAAGTAAGGGCATCCTCATTGAGCATGCTGGCGTAAATCTTGCGGACCGCTTCCTCAAATGCCTGGTAGCGTTCCTCTGGGGTACCTTTGTTGGGACAAAAAATGCTTTCATATTTTCCAGCAAAGGCGTTGCCAAACCCATCCTCTAATAAGCTGCTTGAGCGCACAATAATTGGCGACTGTCCAAAGTAGTCCAGAATCCGATGGAATTGCTCAAGTATAGTCGAAGAAAACCTACCATTGAGCATTTTTTCCTGTAGCTCACCCGCTACAGCAAAATATCCCTCTTTAGTCTTTTGCTCCATCCGCAGCTTCCACCAACCATTTTCCACCAAATAACTATAAAACACATCTGAGCCTATGTAATAGGAATCATGCTCCTCCAAGCTTTGCTCCCATTGTTGGGAAGTATCATGAGCCAAGATAGCTCTAGCCAGCAGCATCCCCACCGACTTGCCACCTACATAGCCTGTGCCCACTAGCCTTTCTTTAATTCCCAATAGGTCTTGCAGGGAAAAGTATTGGTTTATTAGCTTTAATAGCTTTTTATCTCTAGTAAGCATTAGGCTGCTGAGTTGACTTGCCATACGCTGTCTTTCGTCTATATTGATTGGACGGGAAAGAATATTTTCTGCTCGCAAAAATAATCTATCCCAATAATCTAGCTTGCGCTTGGCACTTTGGGATTGTTTTTTTTCAGCTACCGACAGCAGTCTGCTGCTATCAAAGCTATTAGTAACAGCTAAAAATTTATCTTCTGAATACAAGTGGGGCAGAAACATGGTGGGAGAAAAGCGGTCTTGAGCCTTTTGGGGATGCAGATACATTTTGTTATCTACATTGTATATATTGATTAGCACTTGGGTGGTGCGACGAATAGTAGCAACGGTATTAAAAGAATGGCTGCGCCGCAAAATAGAAAAGTAAGCGATAGTATTTAGCTCATAAAGGTAAGGACATGTAATAAAGAAAAAGTGGCCGATCATTAAATCTGTAGCCCAGGCATAAAGAAGGTGGGATAGGCAGTCAAACACATAGTAAACTCCCTCCCCTTCATTGG
>CAYVRD010000116.1:0-6577 GCA_964454195.1 uncultured Clostridia bacterium | reverse complement strand
GCTTTGGCGTAATTCATCCGAGTGGGACCCAAAATACCAATAGTACCAACCCGTTCCCCATTTATTGAGTAGGTTGCTGTGATTACACTGCAAGCATTAATACCTTCCAAATTGTTTTCCGTGCCGATCTTGACTACTACTCCATTGGTGGAATAGTCAGCAGCCAAGATGTTCTTCACTACCTTTTCCTCATCTAGAATACCCAAAATAGCTTTTATTTTTTCCACATCTTTAAATTCGGGCTGATTGAGAATATTTAAAGTGCCACCCAGATAAACCTTATTTTCTCTCTCTTCAATCATAGCCTCTTCCAATAGGTCAAAAATTATATTAACCAACCTATTTTCGCTCAACACTTGACTGTAGAGGTTTCTCAACATTTTTTTTCTAATGCTTTCAACAGATTGCCCCTGAAGCTGCTTATTTAGCACTTGGGAAATGCTACCCAAGTCATCAGCAGTTATATCCTCTGGTACAGGCACTATTCTATGAATTACTGCTCCCGTATCAGTCACTATGATTAATAACCCCTGCAATGGTTGATAAGGAATAAGTTGCACGTGCTTAATAGACCTATAATTTATTTGAGGGCTGTTAATCAAAGAGGTATACTGGGTAAAATCCGATAACAGCTTGGAGGTGGTTTGTATCACGTCATCCATTTGCTGTATCTTTTTTGAAATCTCCTGACGAATATGATTTTCCTCAACTTCATTTAGGTTTACCCTCTCCATTAACCAATCTACGTAATAGCGGTAGCCTTGATTTGAAGGAATCCTACCAGCGGAAGTATGGGGTTGCTCAATAAAGCCCATTTCCTCTAGATCTGCCATCTCATTGCGAATGGTAGCCGGACTAACTTTTAAATTGTATTTTTTTGAAATAGTTCTTGAACCTACTGGCTCAGCTGTTTGAATGTAATCCTGGACAATCGCCTGAAGCACCTTTTGCTTGCGTTCGTTCATTTTCATGGCCATCACCCTTTTTTGTTAGCACTCTCAGTTATCGAGTGCTAAATAGTTTTAATTAAAAAATACCACTTACCCTAGCGTTTGTCAAGGCAATTGGTCTATCGGAAGGGCAAAAATTCACTAAAAACTTGGTTGGATAGCAACATTCCATGGGTAGTCAATTTAACATAATCATTCTTTATCTGTAACAGACCTTGCTGAACTAATTTATTAAGCTGGTTCTGATATTTGTTTAAAAAATTTATTTCTAGTTTTTCGTTTATTTTATAAACGTTTATACCCTCGGTTAGGCGTAGCCCTAAAAAAATAGTCTCTGCCTCAATTGTGGACCTGTCTAATTGCTCCTTTTCTCCAGTAGGCCAATGTCCCTTATTCAGTAACTGGTAGTATTTATCTATATCAGCTACATTGCTCCATCTTTTATTATTGTAGTGAGAGCTGGCTCCCGGTCCTATCCCAAAATATTGGCTATTTTGCCAGTAGAGTAAATTATGTCTTGAGTAATATCCTGGTTTAGCAAAATTAGATATTTCATATTGCTCATATCCAGCCCGGTTTAATAATTTTACTGCTAACAGATACATATCAGCCTGAGACTCATCGTCAGGCAAGCTAATCTCCCCTTTAGATAGCATTTTGCCCCAAAGGGTCCCCTCTTCTATTTTTAATCCATAAAGTGAAATATGATGGGGGCTAACTTCCATTGCTTTTTCTAAATTTTTTTCCCAATCAGCTAGGGTCTGCCCAGGTAAACCATAGATCATATCCAAGCTGAAATTGGGTAAATCCAGCTCCCTTATCCATCTAAATAATTTTCTCACTTGGGAAACCGGATAGCTTCTCCCCATAGTAGCTAGATCCTGGTCATTAAAGGACTGGACTCCTACCGAAAGGCGATTTATCCCCAATCGAAGATAGGCTGACAGCTTTTCCTTTGTCACTGTATCCGGATTTATCTCTAAGGTTAGCTCCTCAGCTTTACTTAGGTCAAAGCTTGTTTTGATGGCATTAAAAAGGCTGCTCAGCTGATTAACAGTAAGTATACTAGGAGTACCGCCACCAAAATACATGGTTACAGGAGCAAGAAAAGCTGTTGGAACCTTTTGTCCCAACAACTTCCCTTCCATTGCTATACCTTTTATATAAGAAACAATAGCAGTTTTTTCAGCTGCTGCCTGGGAGTAGAAATCGCAGTAATTGCACTTGCGTTTACAAAAAGGTACATGAATATATAAGCCAGTCATTTCCTCACTTCCCCCTGGGCGCAAATTATTATTCGATGCTCAATACAGCCATAAAGGCCTCTTGAGGAATTTCCACATTACCTACTTGTTTCATGCGTTTTTTACCTTCCTTTTGTTTCTCAAGCAATTTCCGCTTACGAGTAATATCTCCTCCGTAGCACTTGTCAATAACGTTTTTGCGCAGTGCCTTTACTGTTTCCCTGGAGATAACCTTGTTGCCAATGGCAGCCTGAATAGGAATTTCAAACATTTGTCGCGGAATCAGTTCTCGCAGCTTCTCTACTAGCGCTCTCCCTCGATAATATGCCTTATCTCGGTGCACGATAAAAGAAAGGGCATCTACTATCTCTCCGCCAATGAGGATATCTAGCTTAACTAGCTTAGATTCTCGATAGCCAATAACCTCGTAGTCTAAAGAAGCATAACCCTTAGTGCGAGATTTTAGCTGATCAAAAAAGTCAAATACAATTTCACTTAGGGGAACTTCATAGGTAATCATCACTCGGGTAGTGGCAATGTACTCCATATTAATAAAAGTACCTCGCTTTTCTTGAGACAATTCCATAACTGCTCCAATGTAATCGGTGGGTACCATCACAGTAGCCTTTACATAAGGCTCTTCCATCAGTTGGACCTCGTTAGGAGCTGGCAGCTTTGTGGGATTATCTACATAGACTATCTCCTGATCAGTCTTCACAACCTTAAAAATAACACTGGGAGCCGTAGTCAAAAGATTGAGATTGTACTCCCTTTCTAAGCGCTCCTGAATGATTTCCATGTGCAGCAAGCCTAAAAACCCACACCGAAATCCAAAGCCTAGAGCAACTGAGGTTTCCGCTTCGTATATTAAGGACGCATCGTTTAGCCGCAGCTTATCTAAAGCGTCCCGCAAGTCCTCGTAATCCCCACCGTCTACAGGGTAGAGTCCACAAAAGACCATGGGAGTAACCTTGCGGTATCCAGGGAGGGGAGTGCTGGCTGGATTTTTTGACGTAGTAATAGTGTCACCTACCTGGGTATCCCGAACATTTTTAATACTGGCAGCTACAAAGCCCACTTCCCCGGCTTCTAGACTTTCCACTATTCGCATAGCTGGAGCAAATACTCCTACCTCAGTTACCTCAAAGGTCTTCCCTGTAGCCATCATTTTTACATTCATGCCTTTTGACAGCTTGCCCTCTACAACCCGCACGTAGGAAACTGCCCCTTTGTAGGCGTCATAATGAGAATCAAATATCAAGGCCTTTGTAGAAGCTTCAACCTCTCCTGTTGGCGGAGGTATTCTCTTTACTACATGTTCCAGCACCTCTTCAATACCCACTCCAGTTTTTGCAGATACTAAAACGGCCTCACTAGCATCAATGCCAATTACTTCTTCAATTTCTTGCTTTACTTTTTCTGGGTCAGCACTAGGCAAGTCAATCTTATTAATCACTGGGATTATCTCCAAATCATGTTCTAGGGCCAGATATACATTTGCAAGAGTTTGAGCTTCAATACCTTGAGTAGCATCTACCACCAGTAGTGCTCCTTCACAGGCAGCTAAACTTCTAGAAACCTCATAGGTAAAGTCAACATGCCCGGGAGTATCTATTAGATTCAAGATGTAGGTTTGTCCATCTGCAGCCAGGTAGTTTAAGCGAACTGCCTGCAATTTGATAGTAATACCTCTCTCCTTTTCCAAATCCATTTGGTCTAAAACCTGCTCACTCATCTCCCGTTCACTCAAAGCACCGGTTTTCTCCAAAATTCTGTCTGCTAATGTCGACTTGCCGTGGTCAATATGGGCAATGATACAAAAATTCCGTATCCGCTGCTGCCATTTACTCATCTTACAAATCCTCCTCTATTCATCAAAGCTACCCAGTTCTTTTAGCTTAGTTTCCAAATTTACTTTTACCATTATAGCATTATCCTCCACCGCTAGCAACATTAATGCACTTGACTAATATTGCTTAGTTCTTTTTTGCTAACAAAACAGGAAACTAGCCGCTAATGTCGAATGTACTCATTATCTGCTGGATTGGCGAGATTAATGATGGAAGGATGAAAGATCATGCAAAAACCTACCCCTTGCAATTCAATGGAAAAGTTGAATCAAACCTTCATTAACCTTTCTTCAAATTTTAATGAAAATATCAAGCTATTAACTGCAACCTGTGGACAGATTTTAGGTGCCAGTTGGGCTTTTTACAATCGCTTAGATGGAGAGAGCTTTATTTCAGTAGGACGCTGGAATACCCCTTTAGAGCTACCTCTTGCCTTTCCCGCTAAGGGAAAGATTTGTTACTACTTGATTCAGGATGCCACTCGGTCCCTTTATATTATTGAGGATTTGCAGAAAAGCACCTACGCCAAAACCGATCCAGCTATCACCACTTATCAACTACACTCCTATATTGGCCACTTGGTTTACCAAGGCGATAAACCCATTGGCGTACTCTGTGCATTATTTGACTATTCGGTTGACTTTTCTGCAGAAGATATGCAAATAATTGGTATCTTAGCAAGAGCAATCAGTATAGAGGAGGATCGGAGAGAAGCTCAAGATTCCTTGAGATACAAATTGGCCTTTGAGCAAACTGTATCCTCTATTTCTGCTAGCTTTCTAAATGTTGCCTCCTCAAACATGGATCAGGCTATCGAGCAGTCTTTAGAGCAGATTGGCAATTTTGTCAAAGTAGATAGAGCCAGCTTATTTATATTGTCCTCAACAGAAAATACCTTTAGCAATACCCACGAATGGTGTGCTCCTGGAGTAGCAACGGAGAAACCTAGGCTGCAAAATTTATCTGTAAAGGATTACTCTTGGTGGATTGCTGAGCTTAAAGCAGGTAATCCTATCTATCTGCCCTCGCTAGAATTTATCTCCCATAAGAGAAAAATTAAAAAGGCGTTAACTGAACAGGGAATTAAGTCCTTAATATCGATTCCCCTTTCCCTTGGCGGTGATTTGCTTGGTTTTTTAAGCTTGGATACCATCGATAAGGAGCTTAAGCTATCTAAAGACAATCTTTCTATGCTCTTCCTACTAGGGGATATTATAGCCAGTACCCTAGAGCTTCAACGAATCCAAGAAACTCTATTGGCTAGAGAGACTCGGCTGCGCATGATCACTGATACAATGCTGGACCTGGTAGGATATACTGATGCCAGTGGGATTATCCAATACATAAGCTCGTCTAGTAAAAAAATCTTAGGCTATAGCCCTGACGAAATGGTGGGTAAATCAATTTATGTCTACCTTGGCAAAGGTGAAAGTGACCGATTGCAGGAGTTATTAAATAAAACAATCCAGAGCACTTCAATAAAAGAGGAAATAAGCTGTGTCCGATCTGATGGTTCCTTACTGTGGATGGAAACAGTTATAAATCGAACATATTTAGATAATGGTGATTATTCTGGAGCAGTTTTTGGTGCTAGAGATGTTACAGAACGAAAGGAATCCGAGTATCAACTAGCTATATATACGGCTGAAATCGAGCTAAAGAACTTAGAGTTAGAAATAGCTAACGATAAAATCAACCAGGATATTGAAAAAGCCCGTAAGATGCATCAGCAATTTTTGCCTGAGCGCTTTAGCAGAGCCGGTCAATATTACACTGCTGCCTATTATCGCCCTGCAGAACACCTGGGTGGTGACTTCTACAATTTAATACCAGTTGATAATAAGCTGTTAATCTACATAACAGATGTTACAGGCCATGGATTAGACGGTGCTATGTTGACAATATTTATTCGTGAAACAATTAACAGTTATTTACTTTCCCAATCTGGGTATAGCTCAGATATTAGACCAAAAGAGTTATTGAGGTTTCTTTTCCAGCAGTTTAAAGGAGAAAATTTTCCCGATGATTATTTTATTAGTATCTTTGTGGGAGTATTAGATCTAACGGACAACAGCTTTTGCTACAGCAGTGCAGGGTTTCAGATTGCTCCTTTGGCTTTCCTTCCCGATGGAAGGCTAATCAGCTTAGAAACTCCTGGACTGCCCTTATCTGCCGCTATTAATGAAGAATTAATGGTTTTTCAAGAAAGAAATTTCAACTTTCTCCCTGGCACCGACCTATTAATCACTTCCGATGGTCTGGTAGAAGAGCGGGTGTCCGATGAGGTATATGGAGAAACTAGATTGATAGAGGTTTTTCGCCAGCATCACGGCCTAGCTCCTGAGCAAATAGTAGTTAGTATAAACAATGATTTTTATGAATTTTGTCAGACATTACAAGGAGCAGATGATATTACTTTTTTACTAATCCAGCTTCCCGCAGTTGTGGACTCTATGAATATTCAGCTGCCCTCTTCCTTTGCCATACTGGAAGAAACCTTTATCCAGCTTAAGTCTTATCTTAAGAAAATTGA
>CAYVRD010000115.1:0-6640 GCA_964454195.1 uncultured Clostridia bacterium | reverse complement strand
AACCGCCGACCCCCTGCTTGTAAGGCAGGTGCTCTCCCAGCTGAGCTAATCGCCCATCTTATAGACAATTGATAGTATATAATATTTCTACTATCTTGTCAAAGCTTTTTTAACCTATTACCGCTACTCATTAAACCATTTTATAAGGTTTCTGTTTCAGCGGCAACGAATTAATAATATCACAATGATATGTTCATTGTCAACATGGTATTTATTTGCAATTAATGCACTCGGGATTATTAAGGCTATTCTAGCCTTTACTTAGTTGTAAAGGCTAGGATTGCCTCTCTAATTAGCTTGGCTGCTAATAGTGAGGTGCAATCACCCACGTCCATCATAGGAGAAACTTCAACCACATCAAACCCTACTACGTTTAACCCCTTTAATTGATGAATAGCGTGAATTAGCTCTCTGGAAGTGCATCCTCCTGCTTCAGGAGTTCCTGTGCCAGGCGCAAAGGCAGGGTCTACTACATCAATATCTACTGTAATGTAAACAGGTCTGTCACCAATTTCTTTTACTATTTCATCAATTGGTTCAACTACTTTTTCAAAATATAAATTTGTATTAGCTTTACCAAAAGCAAACTCTTCCTTAGTGCCAGAACGAATGCCTAGCTGGTAAACATTTTGACCTCCAAACAGCTGGCAAGCCTTTTGCATAACGGTAGCATGAGAATAGCCCTCTCCTAAATAGTCTATCCTCAAATCAGCATGGGCATCAAATTGAATAACTACCAGTTCCGGGTACTTCTCTTGAAATGCCTCTAAAATAGGATAAGTAACTAGGTGCTCTCCCCCTAAGCATAGGGGAAACTTGTCTTGAGCCAACACTCCCTGAATTACCTTTTTTATCCTGGCAAGACTTTCTTGGACATTGCCAAAGGGCATACTCACGTCTCCGCAATCGGAGTAGGATGCGTCGGACAAATCCTTATCTAGGTAATAGCTATATTCCTCTATTCCGTCTGAAACCGCTCTAATTTGCTTGGGTCCCATCCGAGTTCCGGGTCTAAAGCTGACGGTAAAGTCCATTGGCAATCCAATAATAGCTACTTTAGCTTGCTCATAGCTGTCCCCTGAGCCTATAAAGCCTGTGTTGTCTTCAAAATAATTATGAATATCCTTCATCTATTCTTGTCCCACCATATCAGCTACAAATTTAGGTAGAACAAAGGCAGCCTTGTGTACCTTTGGGCTGTAGTATCTAGTCTCAATTTGTGGAAATTGGCTTTCATCTACTGCTGTAGGATCGTACTTCTTTGAACCCATAGTAAAGCTCCACATTCCCCCTGGATATGTAGGAATATAAGCTAAATACAGCTTTTTCACAGCAAAAATATCTGCTATATCAGCACCTGTACGCTTAATTAGGTCTTCGTTAAAGAAGGGCGATTCGGTCTGAGCTACAAAAATCCCATCCTCTTTAAGGGCATTGGCTATACCTTGATAAAAGTCCTTGGCAAATAATCCTACTGCAGGACCCACTGGATCTGTTGAATCTACTATAATTACATCATAGTGATTAGTCGTTTCATTTATATGCTTAATGCCATCTTCAATCTTTACTTCCACCTTAGGACTGCTCAAGCCTGCTGCGATTTCTGGCAGGTATTTTTTTGAAGCTTCCACAACAGCACCGTCTATTTCAACCAGTGTGGCCTTTTTAACCTTTGGATGCTTGATTATTTCTCTGATAGTGCCACCATCCCCTCCACCGATAACCAGTACATTTTCTGGATTAGGGTGGGTGTTTAAGGCAACCAGTGAAATCATCTCATGATATACAAATTCATCCTTAATGTTTGTTTGAATAACCCCATCTAAAAGCATCATTCGGCCAAAGGTTTCAGTATCTATGATAGCTAGCTCCTGAAATGGCGTAATTTCATGATGTAAGGTTTGCTTTGTTAAACAAGAAATCTGTAATCCTTTTGATTGAAGCTCAGAAAACCATAAACCTTTCATTGTATGTAATTCCTCCTTTAAAATATTGGAAACACTTTCCTCAGACAATTCACAAAGTATTATACCAAAAAAAGCCTAGTTAGAACAACTACTTTTTACATATTTCCTCATTTACCAGCATCTTATACTGTTTTAACAGCAATCGGGTTACAGGACCAGGCCTACCCGTTCCCAGGGCTTTTCCATCTACCCAGCAGATAGGTATTATCTCGGCTAAGGAGTTGGTAATAAAGCATTCTTCAGCTCTAAATAGGTCTTCAGGCAAGAGCTTCTTTTCATGGGCCCTAATCTCCAAGCGGGTACAAAGCTCTAGCACTGCTTTTCTGGTAATACCAGGCAGTAATCCACACTCTATGCTAGGTGTAAGAACTTGTCCATCTACAACAATAAACATGTTGCTAACTAAGCCCTCGGTTAAATATCCTTCTTGATTCAGGAAGAAACCTTCCGAAACACCCCTGTTAGCAACCTCTATTTTTCCCAGAATGTTATTTAAAAAGTTCATGGATTTGATTTCGGGCGGCAATGCCTTTGTTGAGTTACGCACTGTTTCTAATATAACAGCATGCCATCCCTCTTGATAGGCAGATTGGGGGTATGGAGTCAAAGGTAGCGCAACAATGAATACAGATGGCTTGGGACATGTGGCAGGGTCTATTCCCGGTCTTCCTATCCCTCGTGTCAAGGTTATGCGCACATAAGCCTCCTGCAGCTGATTTTTGTCAATAGTATCTTGAATCAGCTGAGACAACTCAGAAGGTTGGTAAGGGACACTGATACCCAAAGCTTTTGCTCCCTTAAATAGCCTTGCCAGGTGCTCAGATATTCTAAAGCAAAGCCCCTGATAAGCCCGCATTGTTTCAAAAAGACCATCACCAAAAAGAAAGCCATGGTCAAATACAGAAACCTTGGCCTGATCTTCGCTATAATATTTTCCGTCTATAAAAACTAAGCCCATGATAGCATCACCCATTATTTTTTAAGCTTAAAGAAATAAAGTTAGCAAGCAGCTGTTTACCTACATCAGTTAATATAGATTCAGGATGAAATTGAACTCCTTCTATTAGGTTCTCCTTATGCCTCACACCCATGATTTCTCCTTTGTCAGTTTTTGCTGTCACCTCAAGACAGTCAGGTACTGTATCCTCCTGAATAATTAGGGAGTGATAGCGTGTTGCTGTAAAAGGATTAGGTAGGTTCTTGTATATAGTCTTACCATCATGATAAATCTGAGATGTTTTGCCATGCATCAGGCATTGGGCCCGCACAATCTTTCCTCCAAATACTTGACCTATTGATTGATGTCCAAGACATACTCCTAATATTGGAATTTTTCCGCCAAATTCTCTAATCACATCCATAGAAATGCCCGCTTCATTTGGGGTGCAAGGTCCGGGAGATATCACTATGTGGTCAGGTTTCAAGGATTTGATTTCCTCTAGCGTGATCTTGTCATTGCGAAAGACTTGAATATCCTGACCCTGCTCCCCTAAAAACTGAACTAGGTTGTAAGTAAAGGAGTCATAATTATCTATCATTAAAATCATTATTGTATGCCTCCTCTGCCTTTTCAATAGCTTTAATCATTGCCTCTGCCTTCTTTAGTGATTCTTGATATTCCTTATAAGGGTTTGAGTCTGCCACAATACCGGCGCCAGCTTGAACATAAGCAATTCCATCCTTTACTAGGATAGTCCTAATTGCAATGTTTAATTCCATGTCCCCAGTAAAGCTAAGCCATCCTATGGAGCCCGTATACACGCCGCGCCGCACCCCCTCTAGCTCTTCAATAATCTCCATACACCTTACCTTTGGTGCCCCTGTAATAGTGCCACCGGGGAAGGCTGCCCTTAATAAATCAAACCGATCTTTGTCAGGACGCAATTTGCCTTTCACATTGGAAACTATGTGAATTACGTGGGAGTATTCTTCAGTAACCATTAGCTCATCCACTTGAACACTGCCATAAACACAAACCCTGCCTAGGTCGTTGCGCTCCAAATCTACCAGCATAATATGCTCTGCATTTTCTTTTGCACAGGAAAGAAGCTCTTTGGTAAGCGCCATATCCTCTTCTTTATCTTTTCCTCTTTTTCTAGTACCTGCGATTGGCCTTGTTTCAACTAAGTCCCCAGTTTTTTTGACTAACAGCTCTGGAGAGCAGCTAATTAATTCTAATTGGTTTAGATTTAAGTAGCAGCCGTAGGGAGAGGGGTTAATCTCCCTTAAGAACTTATAAACTAGGTAGGATGGCACTTGTAAATCTCTATATAGTCGCACCGACAAATTTACTTGAAATATATCTCCAGCAGCTATATATTCTTTAGCATTAGACACAACGTGAGCAAATTCTTCTTCAATAAAGTTTGCCTTAAAGAGCCGTTTCTTAATTTTCCTTGTAGCCAATCCCTTTTCATAAGGTTGCCAAGGCCTACTAATTAACTCCCTCATTTCCACAAGCTTATTACAGACCCTTTGATAGCTTTCCTCCGCATCATCACCTGGCATAGAATTAACTACCATATACAGCTCCTGCTCTAAGTGGTCAAATATGTAGACCCAATCTACAAACATAAGATACATCTCAGGTATAAGTAGCTCATCAACTGCTGTTTGGGGCATTTTTTCGATAAATCTAACTAAATCATAGCTAAAATAACCAATAGCTCCCCCTGGAAACTTTGGTAGCTCTTCACAAACTATGCTTGGATATTTGCCCATAATGTCTTGAAGGATATCAATAGGATTACCCACGTATTCCTCCCGACTATTATCACTGGTAACAGTAATTTTGTCATTGTAGCTGTGGAAAATTAAAAACGGATTGCTCCCCACAAAAGAAAACCTAGCTATTTTTTCTGCTCCCTTGCCACTTTCTAAAATAAAAGAATGCTTTTGTGGCCCACCTAATCGTTCGTATACGTTAATTGGCGTATTGTCGCCCATAGATATTTTTGTCCACACAGGGATAATCTTATTTTGCCTATGAAACTCTTTGAATTGTGCTGCCGTTGGCCATATCATCCTTAGGCTATCCTCCATTTTTCTATACATCAATGCAGTTTACATTCGACAATGATCAAGTAAAACCTCTTAAGTTCCATAAAAAATCCAGCCTATCCAGTGAAAAACCTAGTTAAAATTGGTACAATTTGTTTCTTTCGTGAGAGCACTTTCACAAGCGTTACACTATTTCCATTAACTTTACCAGCATGCTCTCCAAAGGCTACAGGTATGCTGTCCTTTCTATCACCTACAAACAATAGTTCAGTTACCTCGTTATAAATATCTGTTAGCATCATCAAGACTAAGTCGAATTTTTCCTTTTCCTTTTTATCAAACATTTCCTCAATGAGCTCATCCTTATAGCCTAACAGGCTCTCCAGATTAATAGAATCTACTTGGCCAATACCAACCTTGAGCTCACCCATCTGAAAAGTCTTGAAATCTTTATGCAATAGCTCAGCAGCAGTCACACCCTCCAAAGATGTGCCAGCTTTAAACATTTCCACCCCAAACTTCTTAGCATCAATATTAGAGATTTTAGCTAAATGCTCCACAGTGAGTATATCCACCATAGTACAAGTAGGCGATTTAAATAGCATAGTATCCGATAATATAGCAGCCATCAAAAGTCCTGCTATATGAGGCTCAGGCTCTAGGTTGTTGTGCTTAAATAATCCAGCAATAATAGTAGCAGTACTGCCAACTGGTTCGTTCCTAAAATATATTGGCTCACCAGTTTGTACGTCGCCTAATCTATGGTGATCAATTACCTCTAGTACCTCAGCCTCTTCAATACCTTCTACTGCCTGGCTTCGTTCATTGTGATCCACCAATATCACTTTTTTGCCATTCAAAGCTAATAAATCATATCTAGCTAACATTCCCACAATTTTGTGCTGCTCATCCAAGACTGGATAATTGCGATATCTGGTCTCAAGCATAACTGGCTTTACATCCTCTATCAGGTCATCCTCATAAAACACTACTAAGTCTTGGTTTTTCATAATAGTGCTGGCTGGAACACTCATGCTAATCAATCGGGCTGCAGCATATGTATCGTGAGGTATTTTAATAATGGCAACCTGAAGCTGTTGAGCCAGCTCAAAAACCTCAGGGGCAATATGATAGTTGCCAGTGACAATCATCAGGCTTGGTCTACAATTTAACACTGCTTTTTGGGTTTTCAAGCGATTGCCTACCAGAACAACTCCTCCAGTTTCTACATAACTACCCACCGAATCTGGAGACATAGCTGCCACAGTTACTTTACCATTTATTATTTTATTTTCGTTTCCTATTATTATTTCACCGTCTAAAGTTTTAATAATATTTTTTATAGTTACATCTTTAAGTTTTTGATCGTGACCGTGAAATATTGAAAGATATTTACGAGCTAAATCCCCTAATGTTACTAGTCCTAAAAAATATCCATCATGCTCTGTAATTGGAATTGTTTTAAGATTATGCTCCTGCATAGTTTCCCAAATTCTACGCAAATTCACATAGGGAGCCTTGCCCACTATCTTGTTTTTTCTTGTAATATCAGAAACACGGGCCTTCACATCTGTAATTAGCTCGGGTGGTTCAATCTTGAAATAGTCCAAGACAAATTGGGTTTCTTTATTAATTTTGCCTGCCCTCGCAGGAATTACTTTTTTTTGCCCTAA
>CAYVRD010000114.1:0-6771 GCA_964454195.1 uncultured Clostridia bacterium | reverse complement strand
ATGGTATCTATACCGTAGTAGTCGCATAGCTCAGTAGCCTTTAATATTACATACCAGTCACTGATACAACAGTTTGGTCCCAGTAGACCCACAGTTTCAAACTCAGGTCCCTCCAGGTGAATTTTGCCGTATTTAGGTGAGTTGATGGCGGAAACCTTGCTACAAGCCACAGTACAGCCATAGCAGGCACAGTCGTTGACCACTATATCCTCACGCATCTTAGGGCCGGTCATGTTTTCTCCCGGTGGAAAATGACCTTCATTGAAATTGCTGGTTGACCAAAAGCCTAGCTTGTTTACACCCTCTAGCATCTCCACAGTTCCGTAGTAGCGGCGGGCATGCACCTTAGGATGCTTCTTAAACTCAGCATATAGCTCTTTAACCATTTTAGCCATTTGGGCAGCCTTTGCTGTATGCACATCTAAATTACCTCGCACTGCAATAGCCTTTAGGTTTTTCCAGCCCATTACCGCACCACCACCACCCCGACCAAACTCCCTGTGGCGATCTGCAGTAATACAAGCCATAGTGTTTAAGGTCTCTCCCGCTGGACCAATGCAAGCTATGCGAATGCTCTCGTCTCCATCCAGTTGGTTTCTGATTAAATCAGCAGTTTCCGGGATTTTTTGACCCCAAATGGCACTGGCATCCTTAAGCTCTACCCGATCGTTTTCAATCCACAGGTAAACTGGCTTGGGAGATTTTCCTTCCACAATCAAGCCATCGTATCCAGCAAATTTTAACTCAGGTCCAAAATGACCACCACACAGGGAGTAGGAATAGGTTCCTGTCAAGGGTGACTTAAAGGTAGCACAAATTTTATTGTTTCCCGGAGCCATAGTTCCAATCATAGGTCCATTGAAAAAAATTAGCTTGTTTTCCTCAGAAAGAGGTGGTGTGTGGGGTGCAACTTCCTTGTATAAATAATAGGCGCCTAAGCCACGTCCCCCTAGATATTTTCGGTTTAGCTCCTGGGAAATAGTTTCTGTAGTTATTTTTCCTTCTGTTAAATTAACTCTCAGCAATTTTCCTTGATAACAGGTTTTTTCAGCCATCCTATTTCCCCTCCCTTTCAGATGCTAGAGCTGCCTTTGTGCGATAAAGTCTGTCTACATTGGCCAGCTCAACGTGCTTCAAAACACCCTCGGGACAATTCTCCACACATTTAGGTTTCCCATGACATAAGTCACAGATTAGCACATAGCCATCAGTAGGGTGCATCCCTACTGCTCCATGGGGACAGGCTTCCATACATAGCCTACAACCGGTGCAATTTTCCTTAATTAACTTGATAGCACCTGTCTTAGGGTTGCGCTCCAGGGCTGCTGACGGACAGCTAGCTATGCAAGCTGGTTTTGTACACTGATGACATATGGTAGGAAGGTCAATTCCCTTTTCTTCATACCTAGTGATGCGAACGCGGGCTTTACATGGATTATTTACCCCAAAGTGGGATAAGCTACACCACTGCTCACAAACTCGACACCCAATACATTTTTCCTTTTCTGCCACTAGAACCTTCATTGTTCCCCCACCGCCTTATAGTTTTATTTAAAATGACTAACCCCCTAACAAAATGGGCAGCACGTAAATTTCGCTATTTGGGCCCACCTGATGGTCCAGCTTGACAGCCTGGCCATCTAGGAGCACAGTCCCTACCTCTCTCATATCTACCTCTAGTTGCTGTAGCAGGTCAGCTACAGTTCCTTCCGTCCATTCTAGCTTAAACTCTGTCCCCTTGGCTCGAGCATAGCTCATGCCCGAGGAAAACTTTACTGTTACCATCAGATTCGCCCTCCTTAATATGATATTATTAAGCTTTTCCTTGCTCTTTTATCTCTCTAAAATCAACGGTCTCTCCCAAGTTACTCCTGGTGCAGGACTAACTGTAACCACTGGCCACCCCTTGGGTACACTAGTGAGTATTGCTGGCGCTCCATTGCCCTGTACCAGCACAGTTTCTTCGCTTTTAGTCCCCTGCAGGGTAGGATTCCAGCCAAACATTTGATTTGGATATATCTCTTCTACCCGGCCTTCTCCAGCTCGGTATTCTCTTGGACCATAGCCTACGGCGCCGCCCTGATGATGATTTCGCCACTCGTCAGGATAGCCAACCTTAGCAAAGGCTGCTACTCCTGCCCGAAAGGCCACTTCGCTATTTGTGCCTAATTTGGTGTTTACCAGCATGGCAGCTTCCACTTCAATCACCTTCAGCATACGCTCTATAAGCTCTGCCGGCAGTTGCCCCAGGTGGACACTTCTAGTCAGGGTCATGTGCAGACCATATTTTTCCCCAACTATACTAATCAAGCAGTATTTATCTAGCTTTTTAGCTGTAGGAACCGGATGTCGACAAGTAAAGACCCGCTGGTCAGTACCTACCAGCATCACTGCCGGACGCACTCCTTGAGCCAATAAATCTTGGCTCACCCCAGCTGCTATTTCATATTCAGTAATCCCAGACTGGACACTTAAGCAACCCTGGGCTACCGCCCCGCTGCAAATTTCAGCCAGCTCCCTAGCCTTTACTATTTCGCCTGCTGTCAGAGAGAACCGCAGGCGATCTAGCTCTAAGCCTAGCAATTCCATACCAGGCTGGGCTAGGTCAGTGCCTAGCTTTTTATCGCCAGCCAGCTTTCTAATTAGATCTATTGGCTTTTCATACCAGTAGTAGGTAACAGGCTCGAAGCCTTGGTCAGCCACTTGCTCAGTCATTATTCGCTCAATTTCATTTGAGGGGGAAATGAGATATTTGCGATTTTCCAGGAACAAGATTACTGCGCAACCTGCCTCTGAACCTGTCACAACCCTGTTGGTGCCTCCACCTGTGAACCAGGAAAAATTCATAAATTTAAAGAAACATACACCAGCCAAACTCTTGGCCGCTAAGAGCTGTTGTACTCGCAGCTCTTTTTCAGCTATTTCGTCTTTTAACAGCTGATCTTTGGTCATTTACAACCATTCCTCTCCTAATATAAGTAAATACAAGCTAAAGAATTCCCGTTGTAATATTACAATATTTAAAGCTAATATTTAACTTAGTGACTTAAATGCAAATATCACAGCTACAATTTACCTTGGATGAAATTGTAGCTGTGTTATATTGTTTTTAGTATTCAACTACCTGAATATTTAACAGCCCACACAGGTACTTGATTTCAGATCTGATATCCCCATACGCTAATGCAAAGTGGGCTTCCCAGCCGTCCTTAACAGCGTTATGAATAATATCTGCTGCCCTATTGTCGGTTTGCACCTCTACCGAAGTGCCCAAGAATTTTTGAGGCTCATCTAAGGCTTCGCCGCCCATTAGGTACATTCTAAAGCTGCCATCCGGCTTTCTGCCTAGGCGAATTACCGTCACTCTTCCTGATTTTAAGCCAAATTCCATGGTTGGACCGATTTTGCGATTTGGGTGGACACCAGCCTTAGCACCTGTATCTTTGCGAGCTAAGGAGCAGGCTCCTGCTCCGCAGTGCCAGTAGATGATTGTGTTTTTCTGCTCATCTAAGGAAACTGGATCGCCAAAATACGGAGCGTCCCCTGTGAACTCCCGCAAAATATACATGGAAATAGCACCGTATACATCGGCTTCACAAGAGGCTACTACCCCTGCATCAGTTAAATTAGACAGCACTGTGCAAACAGGAGTGGAATATTCTACGAATATATCGGGCCAGCATCTTGATGCTAGAGCCTTAATATTTTTCTCTTCGACAAAGGAGGAGTAAGCAGCCATTAGTCGGCCATATTTATCCAGGTTTTCTGCCGGCACCGTGTCTATTTCTTTTATATCCTTTGTTGTATCAGCAATAACGGTCTTGTATTCCTGCTCCTCCAGCTGCTTTGCTCTATTGATAATATCCCGTATCTCAATATGCTCCAGCTTTGCTCCCACAACTCGCTGAACCTCAGTGTCTAAAGCACTGGAAAAATAAAAGCCAGGGGGTGCCGTTCCCACTACACCGACAGTCAACTCTTTTAAGCTCTTAAATACTTTACAGGCATCAATCATACCTTTAATTTTTACCTTAACCTGCTCTTCACCCGGAGCGCCGAACACATATTCAAACTTCACCCCTTGGCTCACCAATTGATTGCCAGCGGAAAAAGCTCCAGTCAGTGAGTTTAAGCGCAGCCTACCCCCATCGATTACTGGTTCTCTCACAGTCCACAGCATGATTGGGCAGTTGCATTTACGCAGAATATCTGCAGTAAAGCTAGAGTCTACAAAGGTAGTGTTCTGGATGATTAGCAAATCCGGATTAGCTAATCCATCTAAGAATTTATTTAGATCTTCTATAGAGGTTAAGATTTCTGTTGGCGCCACAACCTGGTCATAAATATTCTGCAGCATTTCCACTGATTTGCCAAAATAGTCATTAGCACTTTCCATATGGAAATTTACTCTGCCCAATGGCAAAAAGACAACTGATAATTTCGACATGCCAATCCTCCTCATTTTAAAGCTTTGAAAGCTTAAAATTTACTTTTTAAACATACTATCTGCCTACTTAATAACCTGCTCAGTCTGAATATCAAAGAAATGGCCCTTTGCTATTTCAGGCTTAATAATGATCGTGTCTCCCACAAAAGGAATTTTTTCTAATGATAGCTTAGCTGTGCAATCCTGCTTACCCACGTTGTTAAAGTAGATATAGTACTCGGAGCCCATGTTTTCCACCACATCTAGCTTGACAGATAGGCAGTTTTCTTCTCCAGCTATAGCTACATTGAAGTATTCTGGCCTGATGCCAAAATATACCTCTTCTGGACTGCCCACCTGTTGGATTACTCCATCCTTCATAATAACTATTCGGTCTCCCATGGTCATAGCTTCGGTCTGATCGTGGGTAACATAAACTACAGTAGCTTTTAAGCGATGGCGCAGCTTGCTGATTTCCGCTCGCATCTGCACCCGCAATTTAGCATCTAGATTAGATAAGGGCTCATCCATTAAGAAAACTCGAGGCTCTCGCACGATAGCTCTACCTAAAGCAACCCGCTGGCGCTGACCACCAGACAGCTGACCCGGCTTTCTATCTAGTAGTGTATCTAAGCCTAATATTTTAGCTGCCTCGCTGATGCGTTTCTCAATTTCTTCTTTGCTAAACTTGCGCAGCTTTAAACCAAAGGCCATATTTTCCCTCACATTCATGTGGGGATAAAGGGCGTAGTTCTGAAAAACCATTGCAATATCTCTATCCTTTGGTTCCACGTTGTTAACCAGCTTGTCTCCAATATACATTTCTCCACCAGTGATTTCCTCTAAGCCTGCAATCATTCTCAGGGTAGTAGATTTACCACAGCCAGAAGGACCTACCAGTACCACAAATTCTCCGTCATTAATCTTTAGGTTAACATCCTTTACAGCATGAAAGTCGCCGTAATGCTTATGAATATTTTTTAAAGTAACATCAGCCATGTTTATTCTCCTTTCAAATTGCCCATTTATTAGCCCTTAGAGGCTCCCGCTGTCATCCCTGCCACAAAGTATTTCTGCAAGAAAATATAGGTAACTACTACCGGAACAGATGCCAATAGTACGCCAGCAAAAATCATTGGATAGTTAGTAAAGTATTCCCCACGGAAATCTAATAATGCCAATGGCAAGGTTTTATTTGCCCTGCTGGTGATAAATAGCAGTGGATATAATAGGTCGTTCCAAACCATTACAAAGACAAAGATAGCTGCTGTCGCCAACGAAGGGGCTGACAGCGGTAAGGCTATTCTGGTATACATATGCCATTCGGACGCACCGTCTATAGATGCGGCCTCAATCATATCCTTGGAGAGGGTTTTCATAAAACCGCCAATAATAAATACGGCTACCGGTAAAAAGGCTGTTGTTGAAACTAAAATAAGACCAGACAATTTATTCAATAAACCAAGTCTATCAACTACTCCATATAGAGGAATCATGTTTACCTGGGCTGGCAGCATCATTCCCACTACAAAGAATCCATAGAGGGCGGCACTTTTCCACCCACTGGTACGCATTACTACATAGGAGATTAGACTGGCAAAAAAGAGTACAAGAACCATGGTAGATGCGGTAACAATCACACTGTTTTTAAAATATACCATAAGATTGTTTTGCTGAAACATTCTGACGTAGTTATCAAGTACTATAGCGTTGGGCAACCCAATGGGATTCATATAAAAATCTTGGGTAGTCTTTATAGATGTCATAAAAACTAGAATAATTGGCAAACCTATTAGTAGTGCATATATGGCAACTAAAACTCTTTGACCGAATCTAAACATTCTCTTCCCCCCTTAATAAGTAATCTTATTTCTGTTTAATACTCGCATTTGAGTGTAGGTAATAGTAGCAATAATCATCATAAATATTACCGATGCTGCTGATGCATATCCAAAGTTGTAGTTAGTAAAGGCTGTAGTGTAGATGAAGGTAGCAAAAATCTCAGTTGAGAAGGCAGGACCACCGCCAGTCATGGCAAAAATCAAGTCAAAGGCCTTAAAGGACTGGATAGTAGTGTAGCCAACAACCATGGTAGTAGCAGGTGCAATCAAGGGCCAAGTAACTCTTCTAAAAGTCTGCCAGCGATTAGCTCCGTCTATCCTAGCTGCTTCGTATAACTCCTTTGGCACTGATTGTAAGCCAGCAATAAAGATGATCATAACCTGCCCCGTATGGAACCAAACCTGTACAAAGGCTATAGAGTGAATGGCGATATCTCTATTGGACAGCCACCCTCTAGTTAGGGATTCCAAGCCTATTGCAGTTAGCGTTGCGTTAACCATTCC
>CAYVRD010000113.1:0-7031 GCA_964454195.1 uncultured Clostridia bacterium | reverse complement strand
AACTGGTCATTTTTAACCCGGCGGTGGTGGTCAAATTTAAACCGGCGTTGACACCAAAGCTAAAGAGAAACTTAGTAGAGCTTTTTGCCGGTGACTTTTTTGCCACACAGGAACAGGATATTGCACTGGGAACATTGCTTGGCTCTTGTATTTCTGTTTGCATAAAGGATAAAACGACAGGCATTGTGGGTATGAACCACTTTATGCTACCAGGTTCTGTGCGCACTGATGATTTTTTCATTAATGAAGATGCCCGATACGGTATTCATGCCATGGAATTGATGATTAACGAAATGATTAAATTAGGCGCCAAAAGAAATACCTTTGAAGCAAAAGTATTTGGTGGTGGAAGGGTATTAGATTCAAACCTAAACAATGTTGCCCAAAGTAATATTGAATTTGCTGAAGTTTTTTTACAGATGGAGCAAATACCTGTCATTGCCAAGGATGTGGGGGGAAATCATGGACGTAAGCTCTTCTTTTTTCCCGACACCTTTACCATCTACTTAAAGCGTATTGAATACAATAAGACATTGGAAGGTGCTGTGGTTCGCGAGAAGAAATTCTTGGAGTGGATGCGCAATCAGCGTAAAAAGGAAAGCGATTTAGTTCTATTTGATAAAAATGGAAATAACGGCTTGGGTAAATAATTATTCAGCTTTTATATAGAGGTAAATTGGCGATTATTGTAGAATAAAGTAACTTTATAATAGCATAATGGCTGAAAATTACATTCCATAAAAAGAGGGTGTTGTATTGGAGCTACAATCTGTTAAAAAAGACTTGATAAGTATAACTGACCAGATTAATAGCCTTATTCAACAGTCGGAAACTCTTTACGATAACATATACCTTCAACTACCAATAATTGAAAGGGAAATAGAAATTACTGTTCACGAAATGTCTATACTTCTGGAATACTTTATCTCAATAGAAAAGGGAGAAATTCATCATAGAGCGCAGCAGGATGGGACAGAAAATCTTAAAATAGCTAATCTGTTACAGCAAATTATCAATAATTTTTCAAATATAAGTGACAAAATGGTTAATCAAGAGGAGATAAAAAATATTGTAGACAAATTTATGGCTAGTGACCAAACTGAGCAGGTGGGAATTGAACAGCTAATTGCCATGATCAATCAAATTAAAAGTCGAATTATAGATATTGAGATAGTCTCTTTAAATGCTATTATATATTCGGCTAGACTGGGGGACAAAGGAAAGGGATTAGGGGTTATCTCTGATAATATCATGTCTCTCTCAAATACAATAAACAAGCAGTTTACTGAAATGGGAGCATATGCAAGACAGCTTAACCAATGGAACGAAAGCTTTATCATTGATGTTCGGAAACTTCTTGCCTGTCATAATAGACTTACCGAGGATTATTTACAACAGTTTAGGCAGCTTTTTGAAATGGTTTTTGAGTCATTAAATCATGTAAGTATGATATTAAGTGAATTAATTAACAATGTTGAACAGGCAGTGCGCCCTATCCAAGAGCTAATGATTTCGATTCAAGCTCAGGACATTATGCGTCAATACCTTGAAAATGCTAATAAATGTTTACTTACATTACAAGATAATATAGATAATTATTATGAATCAAAAGAAGAAAATGTAGAAGAAAAGCTAAAGCTTATTCTATTTTGCGAAAAAGTTTTCCACATGGTACATAATATGTTGATGAATGTGGAAGGGGAATTTTATAACTCCCTCAATGAGCTAGGAGCACCTCTTACTACGATTAGAAGTAACTTAAGCCAATTAAAGGAAGAAGGAAATTTATTAAGCGACTTCCTAGGGGGCAGTGCCTCTAAACAAGATCAAAGTACTATTGAGCATATTTTTTTAGACGTAAAGAAGTTTATAGATGAGTTGATTGTTGAAACAGGAGCATTAGAAAATGAAATTCTCGGTTTTTCCCAAAGTAATGACCAGTTCTATACTTATATTAAAGGTGTTAGCGACAAGGTTAAATATATTCAGACAAAGGTAGGTTTTTTAGATAAATTAAAGCTGATGAGCCGTATTGAATTGGCTAGAATTGGTCTAGAGGATAGTTCTTTTGGTTATGAGATAGCAAGGATATCAGACCTGGTTATCAAGGAGGTAAATGACAATAAAGACTTTATAACTAGCTTGCAGGCTAGACTAGAAGGAGATTTACGACAATTTTCAAAGATGATGGTGGTTAACTCAAAGCAAGTTCAAAGGATGAGAGAAGGTGTAAGCTCCTCCCATTACGAGTTAGATATGATTGCTACTTTGATATCCGATGCAGTTTTAGGGCTAGGAGGAGCAGCTAACAGGTTAATTAATGAGGTAGATGCTATTGCTAAAAATTTAGAGCATGGAGCTGAAATACCTATCGGGCTTTCTTTAGTAGTGCAAAAGCTGGATAAGTTACATAGTAACCTAACTAATCATAAGGAACAATTCATTCTAGAACATAATCTCCAGGACTATAGGGATATGGGAAGGGAATATGAGGAGATTCTAAATAACTTTACAACCTATTTAGAGCGATTAACTGCCAGTAAAATTTTAAGCGACACAAATATTGATATTGGTAGTGAAGCTGGTGAATTGACTTTATTTTAAAGATATATTAATTAGATATAAAAAAAGAGAAAATGGGGGGGAGTAGATGCTATCATTGCCCGAATCAATAACAGTATTTAATGTGTTAGAGGTCAAGGAATCGCTACTGAGTTATATAGAAAAGACAAGAGAGGATGAGAGTGAGGCTGTATTTGATGCAGCATCACTGCAGGATATAGATGCAGCTGGAGTTCAGCTATTACTTGCAGCTTTTAAGACTTTTGAGGACAGAAATATTACATATAAGCTCATAAATCAAGGAGAAAGACTTAAAAGTGTGTTTGCTTTAGCAGGAGTTGAGCGATTCATCCCAATAGACTAGAAGGTTGTTAAATATGAAGGGAGGGTATTTTAGAATGAGGTTTAGTGTTAAAGGAAAACTGCTACTTGGATTTGGATTAATATTAGTATTTATGTTGGGCATGGGGATTGTTAGCTATTATACTGTTGAGCAGCTAGATGAAAAAAACAGGTCTGCTCTTGCTAAACTAGATGAAATAATATTTTTAGTAGAAACTGAGGTAGATCACCTAGCTTTTCTAAACAGCTTATCTAGTAGTTTTTTGTTTAAGCAGGCCTTTACTGGACAGTTGGATCATACCCAGTGTCGTATAGGTCAATGGTATTACGGTGTTATGCGCTCTGAAGAGTTTAATATGTTCTCCCCCCAGCTACAGGAATCTTTGCGAAAATTAGACGAGCCTCACAGATTATTGCACCAATCTGCAAGAGATATAGTAAACATTAATAATGAGTATGGATTAGACTCGGAAGAAGGCTGGGCTCTCGCATTTCAAATCTATCAAAATCAGACCTTAAACCACATTACTGGTGTCAGAAATGCCATATCTGAAATAAGAACCTATATGTATCAAGAGAAAGATGTATTTGTGAAAGCGGCCCAAGACCAAGGAGAATTATCTCAGCGTTTGCTATTGATAGTTACTGGAGTGGCAATTGTATTAGGTATATTCGCTGCATTACTAATCAACCGAATAATAACTAAGCCTATCAATGAAGTGGTAGCCTTTTTACAGGATATGGCCCAAAGCGGAGGAGATTTAACTAGACGGATTGTAGTTAATAGCAAAGATGAGTTAGGTGACCTGGCTTACTGGTTTAACGCCTTTGTAACAAAGCTGCATGACATAATTTTTCAAGTCAAGGGCTCAGCTATGTTAGTTAGCTCTTCATCAAACGAATTGTCCTCAGGCAATCAGGAGCTTTCTCAGCGAACAGAGGAGCAGGCATCATCCCTTGAGGAGGTATCCTCGACAATCCAAGAAATTACAGCTACTCTTCAGAATACTACTGGTAATTCTAATGAAGCGGACAGACTATCTAGAGAGACTTTAGTAGCAGTGCAAGAGGGAGAAAAGGTTGTTACTGAAATGGAAGTGGCAATGAAGGATATTACTACTGGTAGTAAAGAAATAGCAGAAATAATCTCTACAGTTAACGACATTGCCTTCCAGACTAATTTATTGGCATTAAACGCTGCAGTAGAAGCTGCGAGAGCGGGAGAGCAGGGAAGAGGCTTTGCCGTTGTGGCTGCAGAGGTGCGCAACTTGGCAGGAAGAACAGCTGAATCAGCAAAGGAAATTGAAGGACTAATTAAAGATAGTATCCAGCGGGTAGAACGAGGTAACATGTTAATGGCCCATACTAAGCAAGTACTAGAAAGAATAGTTGTCAATAATCAGCAAGCTACTGATGTGGTGGGAGAAATTGCAGCAGCTATGCGGGAGCAGTCGGCAGCGGCTAGCGACATTCGCGGAGCAATCGATGAGCTCAATCAGGTAACTCAACATAACGCGTCTTTAGTGGAGGAAATAGCTAGCTCTAGTGAGGCCATGAGCGGAGAATCAGAAGAGCTTTACAACCTGGTAAGTCAGTTCAAATTAGAGGACAGCAATGTTTCAAAGCAGGTTAATTCGGAGAAAAAAAATAAGCTAGATACTAAACCAGCTCCTAAAGCTCCTAAAAAGGCTATAGTAGGCAATTCTAATAGGAACTCCCAAGAATCAAAGAAAAGTGATTCCTTTGATCTGTCAGAAGACGATTTTGAAAAATTCTAAGCTGAATCAGGAAGAACTGTAAAGGAGGGATATAAATGGCTGATGGTCGGCAATATAAGGATAGCACCCTCAATATATTAAATCAGCAGCTAACTAATATTTCCATAGATAACCAATATGTAACCTTTCAGATAGGTGAAGAGGAATATGGAATTGATATCATGCTGGTACAGGAAATAATACGCTATAACAAGCCTACTAAAGTTTTTAATACTAATCCCATTATTAAAGGTGTAATTAACTTTAGAGGAAAAGTTATCCCTATTATTGACATGCACCGAAAATTTAACATTCCTGAGAAAAGCTATGATAAATTTACTGTAGTAATTGTTATTGAGGTAAACAATAAGACTATGGGCATGATAGTTGATAGAGTTTCGGATATTGTGAGCTTTAATAGTGAGGATATCCAATTAGTAGATCGGGAATTTGCCGAGGACATTAAGAGTGAGCACTTAAAGGGAATGGCTAAGTCAAATGAACGAATCTATCTATTATTAGATCCAGTCAGAGTATTATCCTTTGAAGAATTAAACAAGATTCAAGAGATGGCAAAAAATCAGATTGTGGTAGAGTAATTTAAAATACTTATTACAGGGAGGAAAAAAAATGAGAGTAGAAAAGAAAAGTGATAATCTGGCAGTGATAATTCCAAATGGCAGGATAGATATTACCAACTCAAATGAGCTTAAGCAGAAACTGTTAGATCTTTTTGATGAAGGATGTAATTATATAACTATTGATTTTACTAACGTAACAGGCATTGACAGCTCTGGATTAGGCAAGCTATTGCTATTCCAAAAGAAGCTAAAGGAGCGAGATGGGGAGCTGAAGATTGTCAACATCTCCAGTGATTATGTTAAAAAAATGTTTAATATGATTCATTTATACAAAGTAATTAATATCGAAGAGTAAGAAGATTAAAAGGAGTGCGCTATAGGCGCACTTTACCTTTACTTATCTGAGGGTGAGACGAATGAACATCAAACAGCTTCAAACCTTTGTCACTGTAGTGCAAAACAAGACTTTATCTGAGGCAGCAAGTCAATTGCATTTTACTCAACCGGCCGTTAGCAAGCACTTGCAGGCTCTAGAACGTTTTTTAGGAACTGTTCTTATAGAAAGAAATGGTAGAGAGCTAGCTCTAACTGAGCAAGGGAAAATACTTTACAACTACGGAGTAGAAATATTACAGCTGTTACAGGAAGCTGAGTCGGCAGTGCAGAAATCGACAGATATAATACAGGGACAATTGCGAGTAGGAGCAAGTACAATTCCTGGTCAGTATATTCTTCCTCACCATTTTGGTTTATTCATAAAGAAATATCCTAAGGTTGAAATAAGCTTAGATGTTAGTTCTTCAGAAGAAATACAAAAGAAACTATTAAATAGAGAGATAGATATTGGTGCTATTGGAATTAAGCCAAAAAATAAGCAAATTAATTATTTTGAGCTAGCTCTAGATGAACTATCTCTTATAGCAGCTCCATTATTATATAAAGACAAAATGCTATCTGTAATCTCTATTGATGAGCTACAAAGCCTGCCCTACATCTCTCGCAAGGAGGGCTCAGCCACTAAGCAAACTGTAGAGGAGAGACTTAAACAGGTAGGAATAAACCCAAGTGGATTTAATAAAAAAATGGAGCTGGGGGATAATGAAAGCATAAAAACTGCTGTAGAAGCAGGCTTAGGAGTAGCATTTATTTCAAAGTGGGCTATTCAAAAGGAGCTTCAGCTGGGAACTCTTATAGAAATAAAAATTCAAGATATAACACTAGAAAGACTTATTTATTGCATATATTTGGAGCAAAAAAATAGCTGTAAGCCTCTTGAGTTGCTTGTGATACATCTCCAGGAAATTGCAAAAAAATGTGTTAATAGCTAGGTGTGATGAAGGAATTTTAGAGTTTTTCTATAATAATATAAGATGAAAACAAGGAGGAGGTATGTAATGAAAAAAATTGCCCTACTAACCGATAGTACTGCTGATATTCCTGTGCACTTAAAAGACTTATATGACATTCATATTATTCCTTTGTCTGTTGTACACAAAGACAAGTCTTACTTGGATGGCATAGATATTACTTCAGAGGAGTTTTATAAGCTGCTAGCTAGTACCGACGTTCTACCCAAGTCTTCTCAGCCTTCGCCAGGAGACTTTATAAACGTCTATAAAGGGCTATTAGAAGAATATTCAGAGGTAATATCAATACATTTATCTACTGGCTTAAGTGGGACTATAAATGCTGCAATGCAAGCTAAGGAAGAGTTTCAAAATCGAATTTATGTTGTACCCTCTATGTTAGGATAGTTGTCATAGACCTCCAAATAAAGTATAGTGAGCTA
>CAYVRD010000112.1:0-7051 GCA_964454195.1 uncultured Clostridia bacterium | reverse complement strand
CTATATCTTCTTGTTTAATTTTATACTAAAAGAGCAGTTATATCAATAATTATTACTATTAAAAACAAATAAATTAATTATATATAAGTATAACTTATTCTATCCTTAAATGTAAATTCCTTCCCTGGCTCAGTTAAAAAAGGAAGATCCTTGCTTAATTAAATTTTGCTTGCTAAAATAAATGTTCTATGTTAAAATGTATTAGTGCCAAGGAAATATTAAATGCCGAAGTGGCGGAACTGGCAGACGCACTGGACTCAAAATCCAGCGAGGGTGACCTCGTATCGGTTCGACTCCGATCTTCGGCACCATTTTTTAAATCTAAACTTTAAACATAAAGTGTTAAACCCAGCCTAAGAGGGCTGGGTTATATTTTTGCACTCATATCCAACTTCCATTTTTTCAGGGTTGAGAGAGATATAACCATCTTTGTTTTTAATAAAATAGCCTTGGTATTCAGATAAACTATATTTGCTATAAAGCTCTGGTTTGCAATTCTTTTTTCTGTAATTAAACCACTTACAGTATAGCTCAAGGATAGGTCTGTTAATCATGCTATACTTCAACTGATATTCTTGGGCGGAGGGATTATTTGTAAAAATAAAAAATTTGTTAGAGAATATGCTATCTACTAAGTCCATGCTTACTAATTCTTCTTCTAATAAATAGCCCATGATTTCAAAATACATGACGTAGTCACCCATTCTTCGACCATCATCTTCTGTGAACTCTATTCCTTCTAAGTCTCGGCACCTCTTTAACTTCTGATATATGTAGCCAATATCTTGATTGTTGGAGAATGTTTCATTTAATGAATAGATAAAACTTGCTTTTGAGAGCTGATAATCTTTGCGCAACTGATAGAAAATAGCAACCCCGGCAAAGATAGCAGAAAATACTGTTAATAGCTCACCAACAATATCATCAAAAATAATTCTAGATAATATGATAATTATTAGTAAAAAAAATACTGTTGCAATTAAAGAAATTGTGTGTTTAGAAACCTTCATCCCTTATTTCCCCCCATTATATATGCCCTGATATAGACAATGCTGCAATCATTGTCCTCTTTTCAGTAATTGACCACTGTTGGTAGCATGATAAGATGTTCCATCAAAAACGATATGACCATTTACCATTACCATTTTAAGCCCTTCTGGATACTGTCTTGGATTTAAGTATGTTGCTGTGTCCTTAAAGCTATCTTCATCAAACAGCAGCAAATCAGCGTAGGCTCCTTCTTTAATAATTCCCCGATCTTTCAACCCAAGAAGCAATGCTGGCTTATATGTCATTTTATACACAGCATTCTCCAAACTAAGTAGCTTTAACTTGTTAACATATTCAGAAATAAGTCGAGGAAAAGAACCATAGGCTCTGGGATGGGGCATACCAAGAAAAATACCATCAGTGCATAGGTTCATCTCATCCCTAAGTAGGAATCTGCTAATATGCTCCTCATTGCCGTAGAAGTTAATCATTGTGACCTGATTGTTTTCATCTATCAATAAATCAAAAGCTGCATCTAGGGGATCCTTGCCCAACAATTCCCCCAATTCATTAAGGCTTTTTCCTATTACATACTCATTCTTTTTACTTTTAACGCTTGTTACATATATTCCATCTAAACCAGCAAACTCAACAAAGTTGTCCCAACTGGAATTACTTTTTTTTATTTCCTCTTTTATTATTTGGCGGGTCGGGGTACACTGTAAGCGATTAAGCATGCTTTTAGTTCCGCCTGCATGGGCCCAAGGTGGCAATATAACCGATAACATGGTGCTGCCAGCTATGTAAGGATACATATCAAAAGAAACTCTTAAACCTTTATTTTTTGCATCCTCCAGCTTGGCCAGGACTTTTTCAATCTTACTCCAATTGTTTTGCCCACAGATTTTAAAGTGTGAAAAATGGATATGAACGTCAGCCTTTAGGCCTATTCGAATAATCTCATCCATAGAATCAAAAATATAATTGGCTTCACTACGCTGATGAACTACAAAAATTCCATTGTACTCTGCAACTACCTTACATAATTCTACTAGCTCCTCTTCTTGGGAATAGACGCAAGGTATATATATCAAGCCCGTAGACATACCTGCACAGCCTAGCTTCATGGCATCCCTAACTATTTCTTTCATTTTTTCTAGCTGTTCTTTTGAGGGTTGAATATCATCTAAGCCTAGCACTGACAAGCGCACATTTCCATGGGGAATCAAATAGCTGTAATTGCTGCTAGTGGTGCTTTCCTGAAGTGTATTTAAATAGTCTTTAGTCGAAGAACACTTATCAATCAAACTTTCAGTATTACCATAAATTCCAGCTATGTTGTCCCGCCATTCTTCACTGTTCTGATTAGGCATAGGTGCCAGAGAAATACCATCTTGGCCTAATATCTCGGTAGTAATTCCTTGGCGGATTTTTGCTTCTAGTACATCTTGCAGTAAGATATCTGCATCACTATGACTATGGGTATCTATAAAGCCTGGTGTTAAGATATATCCGGTGCCGTCAATAATAGTATCTATACTACTTAGTGAAGGTGCTCCCCCATGGGCAGATATTCCTTCATGAGTCAATATTTTTTCGATGCGCATATCGTTTATAATTACATGACCTATAAACCTAGCTTTTTTTGTGCCATCAATAATCTTTGCATTAATAATAGCTTTTTTCACCTTTCTTCAACCCTTTTCTGTGCACATATTATCTATAATTTTAACAGCCCTAATAGCTATGTCAACTAAAGGAAGTACATATTTAATTGAAATCAGGACATATTTTAAAAAGGAAATAACGTTATTCCTGTAGAATCCTGTATAAGATAGTATTTTATCAAAATAAAATGATTCTAGCGAGGTGTCTTAAAAAATGTATTTTGAAAACAATGTGTATTATGTAAGTGAGCAGCATGCAAAAAATTATAAGGCTTTAGCCAGATTTTCTGAGAATATAAGAGTAGACCTGCAAATTCGCAGCGCTGCTTATATTCTTTCTCTGCCAAACCTATACGAACACTGTGATGATTTTTTTAAAGAAAACACACTACCTGTAGAAAAAATCCTAGAAAATGATAGCATATCAAAACAGTACAAGGTTATGGTTCAATTGGCTGCCGATTTGCTGTACGGGGCAGAGTCCAAGCGGTTTTCAATTGCTGAAGGCTTAGACCTATGGGATGATGATTTATTTAGAGTATTTATGCAAGCAGTAAGAATGCGCAAAGGTGTTTTCGGACCAAAAGTTAATTAAATGAAAAAGAATGCTTGCTAAAAAATGGCAAGCATTCTTTTTCTCTGTATTACTAGGACACTAAACTTCTCCAATTATCTTGAGAAAATAATTGATGAAGCTGTATAACCTCTATGTCTATGGAGTCTAATAGTTCTAGCGCATCTGTTAAATCTCTTTCTTTAGCTTTCTTTTCAAGCTGAGTGGCAAAAGCATAAGCCATTTTTAAACCTAGATTGCCCAATTCACCTTTAATTCCATGGGAAATTTCAGCTACCAATGAATAATTATTTTGACGAATGCCTTCTTTAAGCATATGCAAATCCTTTTGGTAATCTGTTAAAAATATAGTTACTATTTCCTCTAATAGGTTTAAATCTCCAGACAATTGTTTTAAAATGCCTTTCATATCAGAGGCTAATATGTTAAGGGCATTGGGGTAGCTAGGATTTAAATATTTTTCCACTGTTGCATATAACTCATTGGAACGCAGTGGCTTAGAGATGTAATCATCCATACCTGCTGCTATAAAACGCTCTCTATCTTCCTCCATAGCGTGAGCAGTTATAGCAATAATAGGAATATGTCTCCCGGTTTTTTGCTCTTCCCTTCGAATTAGCTTTGTAGTTTCAATACCGTCTAAGTGGGGCATGTGGATATCCATTAATATTAAATCATAGCTACTAGTTTTGAGTTTTTCCAGCACCTCTCTTCCGTTCACTGCTATATCTATATTCCAGCCCTTCTTTTTCAATAGAGCAGCAGTTAAGGTTTGATTCATAGGCTTGTCTTCTGCTAGAAGTATTTTAATGGAGCTAGTTATATTTGTACTAAGATCTGTTTTTTCATTATCAGTAAGCACTACAGTAGGCTCTAGTTTTTTTGAAACAAAGGCTAATAATGATTCTAACAAAGCCGATTGCTTTATAGGCTTGACCATATAAGAGGAGATACCAATTTTCTCATATTGTTCAAACCCGGCGGTTAGATCTACCGAGGATAGCATCAGTATCACTGGTTTTGGTATTTGATTTTCTTTATTAAGCCCTTGAATGAAAGCATAACCGTCCATCCCGGGCATTTGAGCATCTAGTAAAAGAAGATTAAATTCATTTCCACTACCAATATTCTGGTGCAATAGCTCCAACGCTTCATAGCCGCTGGCAGCAGTAGTAGACCAAATTCCCCAGTTTTTTAGAATTTGTTCAAGCAATAATCGGTTTGCTTTATTATCATCGATAATTAAGACCCTTAATTTTTCAAAGGCTAATTTATTTATTTCTCTAGCACTAGGAGCTGGGCATAAGCTTTCTCCCAGTTTAAATTGAGCAGTAAAAGAAAAGCTGCTGCCAGAGCCTTCCTCGCTTTCAAAGGAGATAACACCACCCATTAGCTCAACTATTTTTTTAGAAATACTAAGACCAAGTCCTGTTCCCTCATACTTTCTTGTCATAGAACCATCAATTTGACTAAAACATTGGAACAATAGGGTATGTTTATCTGATGGTATGCCGATACCTGTGTCATTGATAGTAAACTTGAGCTGGGCTATTTCTGAGGTCAAATCCACTAAGCTTACTGCTACTGTAACTTCTCCCTGCTCTGTAAACTTAATGGCATTGCCAATGATATTTACTAACACCTGCTGTAACCGTCCTGGGTCTCCTAAAAGAGGTAATGGGACATCCTTTTCAATTGAACATACCAACTCCAAACCCTTCTCGTGAGCTTGAATAGCCATGGCGGAGGTGGTTTTTTCCAATACTTCTTCCAGGTTAAAGCTGCATTCATCCAAATATAATTTCCCCGCTTCTATCTTGGAAAAATCTAGTATATCGTTAATGATTCTTAGCAGGGATTCAGCAGAAGAGTGAACCATAGTCAAATATTCCCGCTGAACTTCTTTAAGCTGGGTGTTTAAAACCAGCTCTGTCATGCCAAGGATTATATTCATGGGAGTGCGAATTTCATGACTCATATTAGCTAAGAATTGACTTTTGAGAATACTTGCTGTTTCTGCCGTCTCTTTTGCCTTTAACAGCTCAGTTTCCTGTTTTTTTCTCTGGGTTATATCTCTAGCGGAAGCAACTACAATATTTTTTTGGTTTAAGCTTAAGCCTCTTAAAAATATTTCTACAGGAAAGGTGGAGCCGTCATTGCGCTTGTGCACCGTCTCTAGTACCTCGAATTCCTTGGCACCCAATAGGGTGTCAAGAAGCTTTGTTTTTAGCTCCTCCAAGGTTAAGGAAGGCATTATTTGCAATATATTCATAACTAATAGCTCATCTCTAGAGTAGCCCAAATTAACACAAGCTGTATTATTAACATCTAGAAACTGCATTTTTTCTGCATCTATAATAAAAATATTATCTGCTGAATTGTCTAGGGCTAGCCGAAATCTGTGGGAAGACTCCTGTGTTTTCATCTGAAGTGTTATATCCATGGTAATTTCTACAGCTCCAGTTACTTGGCTATCATTGTCAAAAACAGGGTAGCTCCGCTTATGCAAATAAGTGCCGTCGTCAAAACTCATTATTTTAGTCATTGGCTTGCCTGTGCTTATGGAGCTTTTAACTGGACATTCAACACAGCTCTTACTGTGTCTGTCTAACAAGTCATGACACTGCTTGCCAAAAATCTCCTTTTGATTGTCCAAGTTATAAAAATCCATTGCTGCCTTATTTGCCCAAAGAACATGCAAGTCTTTGTCGTAGTATACCACCTGTTCAGTCATGCTAGATAAAATAGTATTTTTCTCCTGCTCTGCTTTTTTTAGCTCACAGGAAATATCTTTATTTTCTTCAAAATGAATAATATGTATATAGGTAATTCCTGTGATATTGCTAATGAAACATAAAATTTCTTCAAATTGATCTGTCAGCCCATCTGCCTCAATGCTTGCAACAACTATGGCTCCCAGGCATTCCCCATCATGTAATACAGGCACATAAATGTATGGGATATGGTTTACAAAAAACTTATGGATATTATGCTGGTTACTAGAGACTAGCTTAGCAATAGATTCAACTTTCACTGGAAAAGGAGTTATAAGGTCAAACTGCTGTAGCTTTTTAGTTGAATTACAGCGAAGAAAGATTGATGCAGCGCTGACCTGGCCAGAATCAAGTATAAATTGCCCTATCTCAAAGCAAAGAGAAGGGATGTCTTGGGCACTAGTCAGCCGTGAAACGATTTGGTTTAAGTAACTCAAGTTTAAATTCGTTGAGGTGTTGTTCATAGCGCCACTCCTTTATTTAAAAAGTCAATTAAGGATGGATAAGAAAGAGGCTTGCTAAATAGATATCCTTGTCCATAATTACATTGATGATTATTCAAAAAATGCATATGCTCTTTAGTCTCTATTCCTTCAGCAACTACCTTCAAATTAAAGCTTTTTGATAATAAAATAATTGCTTTTACAATAGCTTCATCTTGGGGATTTATACCTATGTCATTAATAAAACTACGATCAATTTTTAATTCATCAATAGGTAGCTGTTTTAAGTAATTTAACGAAGAATAGCCTGTACCAAAATCGTCTATGGCAATTCTAATGCCCATGGATTTTAACTCTCCTAAAATCTTTATAGTATAATCAACGTTAAGCATAGCAGTAGACTCGGTTATTTCAAGAGTTAAATATTTAGTATCTAAATTTGCCTTTTTAAAACTGGCGACTACCGCATCGACTAAATTAAGCTGTTGAAACTGTACAGTAGATAGGTTGACTGATAGACCTATCTGCCATCCTAATTTATGTAGCTCCGAAACTTGCTGGCACGCTTTTAAAAGCATCCATTCACCAAAGGGTAGAATTAGA
>CAYVRD010000111.1:0-7134 GCA_964454195.1 uncultured Clostridia bacterium | reverse complement strand
GTTTATCTTGTTTACCTCACTACTTAAAGCTTATTAAAGGAGGTGAAGATTAATGGATAAAAGTACGATTGAAGGATTTCCCAAGGCTTTAGCTGCTAGAATCGCTGATGGACAAAAACATGGAGTTTCCGATGAAATGATGGTAAAAGGAATGGTTAGCTTAGGCAACCTATTTAGCCACTTTGTACAACCTGACTCACCAGAAGAAGCCTTGCTTAGCCAGATTTGGGATGTGGCAACAGATGATGAAAAAAACATGCTAGCCAGTATAGTGCTTAGAATGGGTAAACAAAGGTTGCAATAAGAACAATAAATATGGCAATGCAATAAAAAATACCCTAATGATATATAGTAAACTCATAGGGTATTTTTTATTGCAAAAAAAGAGGAAAATGTAAACAATAGGAAGAAGTAATACTACTAGTTATGCTGGAATTTGGGAGGATTAATGATGAACAAGATAGGCCTAGTAGTAGTTGAACGCCAAGAAATATATAGAGCGGGAATTGTAGCTATTATTGACAGTTCTAAAGCGGCAAATCTTCGATTAGTTAAAGCCGGGAAAAACATTGATGAGGTTGCAGAAAAGTTACTGGGGGAGCAGGTTGCTATTATTCTGTTGGGCATTTCCAGTACAGAGGATTTCTTAATGTGCTACAAATTACAACAGCTTAATCTAAATATTAAGGTCGTCTTGCTAATAGACGTAAATATTATTGAAAAAGCTCTTCAACTATTAAATTTAGGCTTCAATGGTTATCTTTTAAAGGATATTTCTGA
Source organism: uncultured Clostridia bacterium (assembly GCA_964454195.1). Classification (GTDB taxonomy): domain Bacteria; phylum Bacillota; class Desulfitisporia; order Desulfitisporales; family JAWSUQ01; genus CAYVRD01. The sequence continues at coordinate 6,354 of CAYVRD010000111.1, read as the reverse complement.
AGATAGGTTAAAGGATGCAGTGAGCCAAGTGTTAAGTGGAGAAACACCAGTTGCTACTGAATTTACTTCCTATATGCTGGATCAATTAAAAAAAATCAAGGGCAATACCAAAGTAAAAACTGAAAGACAGGCTTCAGGACCACTTACGGCAAGAGAGAGGGAGATATTAAAACTAATTGTCAAAGGCACCAGTAATGCGACAATTGCTGGAGAATTGGTTATTACAGAAAACACAGTAAAAAATCATATTCGTAACATGATGCAAAAATTGAAACTACAAAACCGAGTCCAATTAGCTACCTATGGAATTGAAACGGGATTAAAAGTAGAAGGATAAAACGAGATTAAGGGCTCGTTTTATCCTTTATGCTTAAGGAGCTAAAACTATTTTATCAGTAGTTTGTCCGCTAAATAAGCTATTGATAGTTTCTTGGGCACAAACTGGATCAACCTGCCAGTAATCCACTCCTCTTATTTTTAGAAAATTGCCGGGAAGTGTGTTGGATACGATGTTAGGGGATTCAAAATGCTTTATCAGTCTCATCAAAAATAAGGTGTCGGAAACACGAAAATTTGTCTCTACAGCTTGCTCAAACTGGGGCAAAAGCCTTGGAAACTTAGTAAGGTTGCCCAGCTGTAGAGATTGCTTAACTATAGCTTTAACTATCTGTTGCTGTTGTTCAACTCTAGTAATATCTCCTAAAGGATAGCTGCGAAATCGAACAAATTGAAGAGCCATGTCACCATCTAATAGTTGCTCTCCCTTTTTTAGGTTAATACCCTCAGCTGGATAGTACATTCTCTGGGGAACATTGATGCTTACTCCGCCTAAGATATCAATAATATTTTTAAAGCCCTCAAAATTTGTGCTAACATAATAATCTACTTGAATATTTAATAGCTCTTCCACAGTTTCGGTTGCTAACCCGGGTCCACCATGATAGTAAGCAGAGTTAATTTTGTCATAGCCTCTACCTGGTATTTCAACTCTTGTATCCCTTGGAATAGAAAGAATAGCAAGCTGATTAGTCTCTTGATCTAAACTAACTAACATAATAGTATCTGAGCGAGACTTAGTCTCACCAGGTCTAGAATCATTTCCTAAAACTAAGATATTAGTACGTTTAATCATTAGAGGCTCATTCTCCTCCTCTACAATTTCAGAAATAGCTGGATTTTGATAATTATATTTGGTTTCTTGAAACATATTTGGGAATAATATAACAACAGCGATTAAAGCTCCTATGGCAACTAGTATACTAATCCTTTGCATTAATTCACGCCCTTTAAGATAGTTATACTCAAATATACTTTAACCCTCTTTATAGCTTTTTTCAAGCTTGACAAACTAACAATGATTTCCTAGACTTATCATATTGATTACACTAGACAAATTATATTTATTTAGAAAGGATGAATTATATGCCTGATCCTATAGCTTTCCAGATTGGCCCATTAACAATCAGATGGTATGGATTACTTATCAGTATGGCTGTCCTAATAGGTACATTTTTAGTTTTAAAAGAAGCAGAGAGACAAAAACTTGATCAAGACAAGGTTTTAAATATTATTATATTAGCATTACCAGCAGCCTTTATTGGAGCAAGACTATGGTACGTGGCTTTTAACTGGGATTACTATAGTGCTTTTCCAGCTGATATTATAAAAATCTGGCAAGGAGGCTTAGCAATTCACGGTGGTTTGATTGGTGGATTTTTAGTAGGCTACTGGTATACCAAAACAGCTAAGCTGCCTTTTTGGCAACTGGCTGATATCTTTGCTCCCAGTGTAATATTGGGTCAGGCTATTGGTAGGTGGGGCAACTACTTCAATCAAGAGGCTTATGGCTATGAAACAAACTTGCCCTGGGCCATGTATATTGATGGAGCTTATCGACATCCTACCTTCTTATATGAGTCTCTTTGGAACTTGAGTGTTTTTATTTTTTTAATTTTGATAAGGCGCTCAAAGAAAATTATCACTGGAGAGGTCTTTCTATCTTATGCTGTCCTGTATTCAGCAGGAAGATTAGTAATAGAATCCTTTAGAACAGACAGCCTAATGATGGGTCCTCTGCGAACCGCCCAGGTTACTAGTCTCCTAGTGATTGGATTTGCAGTACTGATGATTTATATTAGACGCAAATACACAAAAAGCACTATCTGAAAGTGCTTTTTTAAGTTATAATTAATTAACTATTTTTAAATACTGTGGTTTCCACCTATGGGGAGGGGTATTATGGAAGGACAAGTTGATATACTAAGCTCTAATCAGGTTACTGGTGTGATACTGTCTGGCGGACGTAGTTCTCGAATGGGTCAAAATAAAGCTTTTTTATCTGTCAGCAATCAATCAATGATTGAAGCTCAGGTAGCCTTATTTAACCAACTGTTTGCTGAAACTATTGTAGTAAGCAATGAGCCTGAGCTATATCAATATTTAGGAGTAAAGGTAATCAAAGATATTATTCCTCGCAAAGGACCCCTTAGTGGCATGCACGCTGGATTAACAGAAGCGCAAAATCAGTATTCTTTTATAGTCCCTTGTGATATGCCTTTTTTACAAGCTGATTTGATTCGGCTTTTAATCAGCGAAGCTCCTGGGTATGATGTGATAGTACCTCAAATCGATGATTATTTACAGCCTTTGCACTCTATCTATCATAAGCGCTGTATTCAACCGATTGAGAATTGTTTAAGAGATGATGTGTTTAAAATAATAGCTTTTTATCCTTGGGTAAAAGTGAAATTTGTCGGTGAGAAAAAGATGAATAGCATTTGTAGCAGAGAGCAGCTGGAACAGATATTTATGAATATTAACACGCAAAAAGACTTGGACTATGCAAAAAAAATTCAGGAAGCCAATTAATTAGGAGGCTAAAAAATGGATTTGACAATGAAGGTATCAATGGAACGCAAAACCTTAGATAAGGAGACGGAATATAAGGAGGACTACCTAGCTGTTGAGAGTCCCCTGACTATTTACCTCAACGAACAGGAGATAGTAACCATGCTCTGCACCCCAGAATTTTTAAAAGAACTGGCAATAGGTTTCCTAGTAGCAGAGAGTATGATAAGGCAAAAGGATGACATCATATCGATCGAGCTAGATGAGGACAAGGGAGCTATATGGATAGAAGGGGTTCAACAACCCTTGGCAGAAAAAATGTTCTCCAAGCGATTTCTAACTACAGGATGTGGCAAAGGCACTACCTTTTATAATGTTCTAGATGCCCAAATTCCTCCTGTAGTATCAGATTTTAAAATATCTCTGGAAAAGGTATTAAATTTTATGAAAGAAGCACAATATAAATCAAACCTATTTCAGGAAACGGGGGGTGTTCATGGCAATGCCCTATGTGATAACAATGGCTTGATAATGTTTCGGGATGATATAGGTAGGCATAACGCAGCAGATAAAATTTTAGGAAGCTGCTTTTTAGATGGAGTAGACATGGGAGACAAGGTGTTGCTAACAACAGGGAGAATTTCTTCAGAGATACTAATTAAAGTTGCTCGAATGGGAATCCCAATAATTGTATCTCGATCTGCTCCCACTGCCCTTGCTGTGAATCTGGCGGAAAAACTAGCAGTTACAGTAGTAGGTTTCACTAGGGCTAATAGATGCAATGTATACACCCATCCTGAGAGAGTGAAGTAGGAGGCGCAAAAAAATGAATCCGTGGGTAATCTTTGGCATTAGTGCAGTTGCGGTGGTAATTGCAGGGACAAAGATGACAAAATATGCCAACACTATTGCTACAAAAACCAAACTAGGTGGTTTGTGGGTTGGCAGCATTTTATTGGCACTTGCTACCTCTTTGCCTGAATTAGTTACAGGTATTAGCGCTGGTTATTTAGGGTTTGCTGATATAGCGATGGGAAATGTATTGGGAAGTAATATTTTAAATATAGCAATTATTGCAGTGCTAGATTTAATGGATGGAAGAAGATCTATTTTAGCTAAGGTTGCTCTGGGACATGTCTTAGCTGCTGCCTTTGGAATGCTTTTAGCTACTATAGTTGCCATAGGGATATTAGTAGATTTTCCTGAGGTTGCCTTTGGAATTGGTCTAGATTCATTTATTATTTTAGCTGTGTATTTATTTGGAGTGCGGATGATTACTCGCTATGAAAATAGGTCCGTCAATGAGCACGAGATTGTATGGACTAAATGTAATGAGCAAATATGCATGGAAATAGCTCAAGGGGTGGAAATACCTCTGAGAAAAGCAGTTGTAGGTTTTGGTGTAATGGCAATTACTATAATTATTGCCGGGACAGCCCTTAGTATTTCTGGTGAAAAAATTGCTACAATTACTGGATTGGGCAGTAGCTTTGTAGGCTCTACTCTCATAGCCGTAGCTACCTCATTGCCAGAAATAGTAGCTGGGGTTGCAGCAGTTCGGATGGGTGCCTTTGATATGGCTATTGGCAATATGCTGGGAAGCAACATTTTTAATATGATAATAGTGACAGTAGCAGATGCAGCCTATAGACCTGGACCAATACTAAATGCGGCTGCTCAAGTACATGCCATAACCGCACTGTTTGGACTGTTATTAAGTGCAATAGTAGTAATAGGCTTATTCTATCGATCTAAAAAGAGTTATATGCATATGGGTCCAGATTCCATAATGATTATTATTGGTTATATTGTAGCAACTTACATGCTATATATTCTAAGATAAAAAGAATAAATCTAATTTGAAAAAATAAGATAGACTAGCTAGGACTAGTCTATCTTATTTTTTGGATTCAATAATAAATATGGAAAATTCTAATGAATTTTTACCTCATCTGCCCCTTTGCTCTCAAGCATTGCTCTGCATCGTTCGCTCTGATCATCACTGCTTTCGACAGTTACTAAAATCTTTCCACGACGGACTTCTTCTTCATAGCGACGACTTTCTTCTTCTGGAATACCAAAGTCAATAAGAGCTCCACCTAAACCGCCAGTTGCTGCACCTGAAAGCATACCAGCTATAGGTCCGGCAGCAATTAGAGGACCTATTCCAGGGATGACAAGGGCGCCTGCTCCCACAGCTAGACCAGTAAGACCGCCAAGCACACCACCGGTAGTAGCTCCATCTGCAACAGAGTCGAACTCCTCGTCACCATTTTGGTTGCGACCGCCTTCGGCGTTTTTAGCCACAATTGATATTTCTCGGTCGAAACCAGCCTCTCTCAAATGATTAACTGCTTCCTCTGCTTGTCCCTCATGTTCAAAAATACCTACAACTTTGTCAGACATAGTTATTATCCTCCTTCGCAATATAAAAGAATATGTTTCAGTTCTAGTTTCACCATAGTGAATAAAATTATGCTTTAAAGATTTTTTCAAGTAAATTAGCAAATTTTTTTGCAAATGGGAGGGCAATGAGGCTGCTGAGGAGATTAAAAATAAATTGAGCCCACGCTATCTGAGCAGCTAAGTAAGGTGTTATAGACTCAACTAACATGGTGAAGCTGCGGATAAATGGAAAAATAATTATCACACCTAAAATATTTAATAACACATGTGCAAAAGCTACCTGTTTAGCAGTGCGATTAGCAGTAATACTAGCTAGAATAGCTGTTATACAAGTGCCAATATTACTTCCTAAAATAATGCCTATTCCACCTTCTAAAGATATTAAACCTTGTAGTGCCAGGGCAATTACTATCCCAGTCACAGCACTGCTGCTTTGAATTAAGGCAGTAAATATTGCTCCAGCTAATATGGCAGAGGCAGGATCTTCGCCCATGGTCTGTATCAGATAAAGGGTCTGAGGACTATGCTTTAGAGGGATTAAACTATACTGAATAGCTAGCAGTGAAGCAAATACAATTCCAAAGCCCACCAGAGTAATTCCCACATTACGGAATGTGATTTTTGGCACTAACATAAATAATATTCCCAACAGAACTAACCCTGGAAAATAAGATAATATATCAAAAGTGAAGAAAAAAGCGGTAATACAGGTACCAATATTAGTCCCTAATACTATGCCAATAGCTTGATGCAATGTCATAAGACCACTGTTGACTAAACTGATTGTTATGACTGTAACAGCACTACTGCTTTGGATTAAAAAAGTTGTTGCTGCTCCGGTCAGCATTCCCTTGGCTGGAGTACTAGTAAACTGGGAGATCATTGCTTTTACCCTACTAAGGGCAAAAGCCTCTAGGCCTAGCTTTACCAGGAAAAGTCCTAGTAAAAAAAAAGATAAGCTGATAATAAAACAAAGTGCGATTTTCATTTATTCACCACCTGTTAAAAAATATGGATGAAATGTGAAAAATAGAAATGACTAAACTTTTGTTACTAATATTTTTGAATTAAAAAAAGAGGAAAGTAAAAAAAAAAAAAAAA
>CAYVRD010000110.1:0-7335 GCA_964454195.1 uncultured Clostridia bacterium | reverse complement strand
CAACCTGCCCACCTACCATTCCTAGTGATCCAGCTGCATCGCTTACCTCTTTTATGATTTGTAACACTACCGGTGCCGGGGTGCCTAATTCCTCATTTTTAGCAATCAGCTTAAAGGCATAGGTCAATAGCCCATCACCTGCTAATATGGCCACTGCTTCACCAAAAACTTTATGATTAGTAAGCTGACCGCGCCTGTAATCGTCATTATCCATTGCTGGTAAATCATCATGAATTAGAGAGTAGGTGTGTATTAGCTCTAATGCAGCAGAAGTTGGCAGTGCCTGTTCCGGTTTCCCTCCTACTACTTGACATGAGGCTAAGGTTAAAATGGGACGGAGTCTTTTACCTCCCGCAAACACACTATAGCGCATTGATTGATGTATTACAGATGGATAGGTGTCCCCGCTTACTAAAGCCTTGTCCAGGTACTGGTTAATCAATTCAATGTTTTGTTCTAGGTATTCTTTAAGTAACATTCTCATTTTTCTTCTCCATTGTTTCTAAATTCAACTTTTTCAAGTGAAAGAGATTCTCCGCTAGCTATTATCATTTCTACTTTAGCTTCTGCATGTTCTAATCTCTTATGACAAGCTTTGATTAAATGAATTCCCTCTTCAAATAGCGAAAGACTTTCCTCTAGATTCATATCAGAGGATTCCATTTTTGCAACAATTGTCTCTATACGCATTAATGCATCCTCAAAGCTAAGTTCATTATTATCCATTGCCCTCCTCCTTTATTTCCAAAACTTCACATAGCAAAAAATCCTTTTTTAAAATTAATTCTACTAGTTGACCTTTTTTCACACCTTTGCCAGAGGTAATTAGCTGCTTGTCCTCTGGCTGCCTGCAAATACTGTATCCTCTGCTCAAAACTGCTAGTGGGCTCAACAGATTGAGCTTTTCACTAGTTTGACCCAACTGCTGCTGGGCAGCATGTAGCTTTTTTTCTATTGAGCTAATAAGCTTCTGTTCCAATTCGTCCAAATGCTGTCTTTTCATGTTAATAGCTGCATAAGGATTTTTAAACTGGTTTGTATTAGATAAATAATGCAGATTTTTACTAAGCTGATTTAAATAGGTTTTAATTTTATATTCCAATCTACTTTGTAATTGTGATAACAAGCGCGACAAATCTTGCATCGATGGCACCACTAGCTCTGCTGCTGCTGAAGGTGTGGCCGCTCTAACATCTGCAAAAAAATCTGCTATGGTGTAGTCGGTCTCGTGTCCAATACCAGTAATGATAGGTATTGAGCAGGCTCTAATAGCTCGAGCAACTTCTTCTGAGTTAAATGCCCAAAGCTCTTCAAGAGTTCCACCTCCTCTGGCAATTATTATAACATCTATTGTTCCTATTTGAGTTAAATTATTTATAGCTGATACTATTTGTTGTGGTGCCTGTTCTCCTTGTACTTGGGTAGGTGATATTATTACTTGGGCTTGGGGAAATCTGCGAAACAGTACTGTCAATATATCTTTAATTGCTGCACTGGTTGGGGAGGTTACAATACCAATTTTGCCTGGCAAAACTGGTATCCTTTGTTTTAGTTCGGGAGCAAATAGTCCTTCCTTCTCTAGCTTATTCTTTAGCTGTTCAAAGGCTAGACTAATAGCTCCATAGCCTTCTGGCTGAATTTCTTCAATTATCAATTGGTACTGACCGCTCTGCAGATAAACCGAAATGCTACCTCGGACTAAAACACTTAAGCCATCAGCCGGCTTAAAGGGCAGGTTGTATGAAAAGCTTTTGAACATAACTGCTTTAATGGCACTTTGCTGATCCTTTAGAGTAAAGTACATATGTCCAGAGCTGTGGTGCTTAAAATTAGATATTTCCCCTTTTACCCATATATTGAGAAGAAGCCGGTCTTGCTCCAGCTTCTCCTTTAAATATTTGTTCAGTTGTGTTACAGATACTATTTTGATAGGCAACGCTTGGCACTCTCAACCGTATTTTTCAGCAGCATTACAATAGTCATTGGTCCTACCCCACCAGGAACCGGTGTAATCCAGCTGGCCACTTCCTTTGCACTATCAAAGTGAACATCTCCTACTAATCTTCCGTCAGGTAGTCTATTGATTCCCACGTCAATAACAATAGCTCCCTCTTTTATCATATCTCCAGTAATCATCTCTGGTCGTCCAACTGCAGCTATAACCACGTCTGCTTGCTTGACTTCAGCAGCCAGGTCAGCAGTGCGAGAATGACAAATAGTAACAGTCGCATGGGATTGGAGCAATAGCATGGCCATAGGTTTTCCCACTATATTGCTGCGGCCTACCACTACCGCCTTTTTGCCTTTTAAATCAAAGCCAGCCTTCTCCAGCATAACCATACTGCCATGAGGAGTACAGGGAAGGAAACACTCATCTCCAATAACCATATTCCCTACATTTGCAGGATGGAAGCCGTCTACATCCTTAGCTAAGGAAATCGAATCAATAACTGCTTTTTCATTGATATGCTTAGGAAGAGGTAGCTGAACTAAAATACCGTGAATCTTGTCGCTTTTGTTTAGCTTATCAATAAGAGCTAAAAGGTCTGCTTCCAAGGTGTCTTCTGGCAGACGATGCACTTCTGAGTATACACCAATTTCTTCACAGCCCTTTGCCTTTCGACCAACATATACCTTAGAGGCAGGATCTTCTCCCACAAGAACTACAGCTAAGCCTGGTTCAATTCCCTGCTGCTTTAATTCAGCTACCTCTAATTTAAGTTGCTCCTTGATTTCTTGAGAAATCTGATTTCCGTTCAATACTTGCCCAGTCATAATTATCCCCCTTTTATTTATAATTGCCCATTGCAAATTTAATTTAAAAGAGTAGTTATTATTATGATTTTTTTGCCATTAGCTGCTGATGAATTGCCTTTGCTGCTTTTTTCCCTGCTCCCATTGCCAATATTACTGTTGCAGCACCAGTGACCACGTCACCACCGGCAAATACTCCTGCCTTTGAAGTAGCTCCATCATCATCAGCTACGATAGTACCTTTGCGTTCATTTAATTCAAGTCCCTTAGTTGTTGTAGTTACTAATGGGTTAGGGCCTTGACCAATAGCTATCACAGCAGTGTCAATTTCTATTATATGCTCAGAGCCTTCTATCTGTACGGGCTTTCTTCTACCTGATGCATCAGGCTCACCAAGCTCAAACCGCACACATTTCATGCCTGTGAGATCTCCATTTTCATCTCCCAGAAATTCAATAGGACTAGTCAGGAGCATTAGCTTAACCCCTTCCTCTACAGCATGCTCTATTTCTTCGTGTCGAGCAGGCATTTCCTTTTCAGAACGACGATACACTATATAGGATTCCTCAGCACCTAATCGGAGTGCTGTTCTAGCTGCATCCATGGCTACGTTTCCGGCACCCATCACTGCTACCTTTTTACCTACTCTTATTGGGGTCTTATACTCAGGGAATAGATAAGCTTTCATTAAATTAGTACGGGTTAAAAACTCATTGGCCGAGTATACACCGTTGTAGTTTTCCCCTGGAATCCCCATAAAGTAGGGTAATCCAGCACCAGTGCCGATAAATACAGCATCAAATTCTCCCTCTAACAGCTCATCAACAGATGTGGCTTTACCAACCACTGTATTAGTCTCAAACTTTACGCCTAGCTGCTTTATGTAATCTATTTCAGCCTGAACGACGCTCTTAGGCAGTCTAAACTCTGGAATACCATACATCAGTACACCGCCAGCCACGTGTAATATTTCATATACTGTTACATCATGGCCAAGCTTTACCAAATCGCCAGCTGCGGTAAGACCTGCAGGTCCTGCTCCAACTATTGCTACCTTAAAGCCGGTAGGCTCTGCCTTTTCCCCAGGCTTTACTCCTTTGTTTAGCTCATAGTCTGCTACGAATCTTTCCAATCTACCAATGCCCACAGGCTCATTTTTTATGCCTACTATGCACTTGGCCTCACATTGGGTCTCCTGGGGACAAACTCGTCCACAGATGGCAGGTAGATTGTTTCTTTCTTTAACCTTTATAGCAGCTCCGGCAAAATCCCCTTCCTTAATTAGTCTGATAAACTCAGGTATGGGAACCTCAACAGGGCATCCTTCTACACACTTAGGCTTTTTACATTCTAAGCAGCGCTCTGCTTCCAAACGAGCATGCTCTTCAGTATAGCCTGTGGCAACCTCATCAAAGTTTTTTACTCGCACTTGGGCATCTTGACATGGCATAGGTGTCTTAATTGGATTTATTTTTGGCATGTACATCCACCTCCACAGCTGCCTGCCGCATTTGCTCTTTTCTCTTGATCCTTGTATTTATTTAGTCTGCGAATAGCTAGCTCAAAGTCAACTAAGTGAGCGTCAAATTCAGGGCCATCAACACAGGCAAATTTTGTTTCCCCTCCCACATCTACTCGACAGGCTCCACACATTCCCGTTCCATCTACCATAATAGGGTTTAGGCTGACAATAGTTCTAACGCCAAATGGCTTAGTTGTATTGGCTACAGCCCTCATCATTGGCATAGGGCCAATTGCCCATATACAATCTACCTTTTGCTCCTCTAAAACCTTTTTAATCACATCTGTAACAAAGCCCTTATGTCCATAGCTTCCGTCGTCGGTAGCAATTAGCAGCTCATGGCTAACTGCCCTCATCTCCTCTTCCCAGATTAGCATTTCCTTTGTTCTGGCTCCAATCACAGAGATAACCCTGTTGCCAGCTTCCTTAAGGGCTCGGGTAATAGGAAATACTGGTGCAATACCTAAGCCACCTCCAACGCACATAACTGTACCAAAATTTTCTATCTCAGAGGCATGCCCTAAGGGCCCAACCACATCTAATAGAAATTCACCTTCAGACATTTTGGCAATCTGGCTACTGGTATAGCCTAATTCTTGAATAATAATTGTTACTGTACCCTTCACTCGATCAAAATCTGCTATTGTTAACGGTATTCTTTCTCCTTGTTCATCAGGCCTAACCACTACAAATTGGCCTGGTTCTGCTTTGGCTGCGATTTTTGGTGCTTTAACATCAAAGAGTACTATACCTGGTGCTAATACTTGCTTCCTTACAATGTTAAACACTTAAAATATCCCTCCCTCTTTAATCATTTTTTAAATATTTTTACAGCTTTTTATATTCGTTGCTAATAACCTAAATCCTGCAAAGGCTTGCTAGTTAATAATTTAACAAACAGATTTTTGCAACTCCTACTGCATTGTCACTGCTGAGCTTGGCATCAGCAAAAAATAGGTTGACATTGTTTAATTTCCTCTTTAGCATTTCTCTAATATATTGAGTGGCTGCAACTCCACCCACTATTAGTATATCTTGGAGTCGGGTATCAATAATTGCTTTATCTAAAATTTTATATAAGGTATTACAAATACAAGCTTCAACAGCTCTGGCAATTTCTGCTTTTGGTTGACCCTGGTCTATTAGTCGTTGGGCACAGCTTTCTGGTCCTGAAAAGCTAAAGTTATTGTCTTTAACCGCTATAGGAATTCTAAGCTTTGCTTCTTGTGCTGCCATCCTAGCCAAGCTTTCCAATGCAGGACCACAGGGAAAGGCTAGACCCATTGCCACACCTACTCTATCAACAAACTGCCCTGCATGTAAATCTAATGTTTTACCAATGATTTCTTCCCTTAAGCCAAAGGGATTCTGCTCTACTGTGGTAATAAGTATTTCAGAGGTACCTCCTGAAAGGTGAACTGTTAAAAATCTGCCCTTTTCCACCAAGCTAGCATTACAGGCGGCCATTATATGACCCTCTTGATGACTAGTATAGTACAGTGGTACCTTTAGACAGCTAGAGATAGTTTTTCCATGACTGACTCCAGCCATAAACACTGGTAAATAAGATCCATCTACTGGCCTAGGCTTTGAGCTAACAGCAACTGCTTTAATCTGCTCAGGCATTAAACCTGAAAAAAGCTGTTCAAACAGTACTGGCAAATTAGCCATGTGCTGCCAAACAGCTTTTGATTGCTGTAGCCCTCTTTCACCATCCTTAACCTGGAGTAGCTGACGCAAATCCTTATATATATTCCCATTATCGTCTATTAACGCAACTGATGTAGTATAACAGCTGGTATCTATTCCCAAATACATTATTTTTCAATCCCCAAGCTTAATGATTTTTTATCTATGCTGTCTAGCACTCCGTTGATAAATTTAGGTGAATCATCACTGCTAAATATTTTGGCCAATTCCACAGCTTCGTTAATAGATACTGAGCTGGGAATATCGGGACAATATGTCATCTCGTAAGTGGCTATACGCAAGATATTACGATCCACATTAGCAATGCGCGCTATTTCCCAATCAATAAGATGCTTGGCTATCAGCTGATCTATATCTGTTAGTTGTTCTCTTACCCCATTTACTAGTTTCACAAAAAAAGCTTTATTATTTTGCTCTAATTCCTGCTCTTCCAGAACATGCTCAATTGCTTTGTCTACCAGAGTTTTCCCCACATCTATCTGAAATAGTGCTTGCAGTGCTAACTCTCTTGCCAGCCTTCTACTCATGCCTTCACGCTCCTAATTTAATAACGCTCACGATTAATTACCTTATCAAGGATATCCTTAAAGTTTCCCTGCTCATCAATTCTCTTTCCAATTACATATCCTACAAATACACAGACTGATATAAAAAGAGCTTTTAGTATACCAAAAATTGCTGCAAAAATGCCAAAAAGGAGGCCTAAGCCTACCCCAATTATTTTTCCTCTGTTTGCTGGATGTAATAATTGGTCAAGCAGTTCATTCCACATTTAGTATTCCCCCTTTACTCTACTCTTCCTCTGGCATCTTTTGCCACACCTTCAATATGTACTCTAACTTCAATAACTGTTACTCCAGCAATATTTTCAATAGTCTCTCTCACCGCATCCTGTAATTGAACCGAGATTTGCGGAATATTCTCCTCCGAGTTAACCCGACCTTTAATAAGTATAGCTACTCCCTGTTGAGTAGTTTTGATAATAGGCTTAATCTCTCTAACACCTGGAATTTTCTTAGCAGATTTAATTACCAGCTCTTCAACTGCATCTAAAGATATACTAACTTCGCCCAACTGAGTAGTTTTCACTACCGTGTGCTGAACAGCTCTCCGCCCGTCGCCTTTTAGAACAGTATACACGCCTAAAACAAATAAAGCAGCAGCAGCAACTCCTATCATCCAACGTTGATTGGGATCAGCTAATGCCCCCTCTAAAGCAGCTAGAGGTTGTCTCCAGCCTAAGGCTACAAGTAAAAGTCCCAACATCAGTAAAGAAAATAGCAATGAATAAATCCTAGTAAGTGTTTTCTCAATCGGTCCCATTCTTTCACTCCTTCCCAGTGCATAGC
>CAYVRD010000109.1:0-7434 GCA_964454195.1 uncultured Clostridia bacterium | reverse complement strand
GGTATCAGCTGCACCTACAATACAGGAAACCTTAATCTCAGAGGTGGTAATCATTTCAATATTAATGTTCTCCTCTGAAAGGGCTTCAAACATTCTGGCTGCTACTCCTGGGTTTGTAATCATACCTGCACCTACAATTGAAACCTTTGCCACATTCTCATCGTATTTAAAGCCACTGGCTCCAATTTCTTCTTTGATAGCCTCCAGTACCTTTATAGCTTTAAGCATGTCGTCCTTGGAGGTGGTAAAGGAAATGTCGTTTACCCCATTTCGGTCTGCACTCTGAATAATCATATCTACGTTTACGCTGGCGTCTGCTAATGCAACAAATATTTTTGTTGCTACTCCTGGCTTATCGGGCACATCGTAAATAGCATACTTTGCTACGTTTAAATCGTGAGCCACACCGCTTACTACTATATCTTTCTCCATTTCATTAACCTCCCTAACAATTGTACCTTCGTTGTAATTAAAGCTGGAGCGGACACAAAGCTCCACATTGTGTATTTTGGCAAACTCTACTGCTCTAGGCTGAAGTACCCCTGCTCCTAGGCTGGCTAGCTCTAGCATTTCATCGTAGGAAATAGACTTAAGCTTAGATGCCTTTGTCACCATGCGAGGATCAGCTGTGTAAACTCCGTCCACGTCAGTAAATATTTCACATACGTCTGCCTTGATAGCTGCAGCTAAGGCTACTGCTGTAGTGTCTGAGCCACCTCTACCAAGAGTAGTGATATCATTGTTGATGTTTACTCCCTGGAATCCCGCCACAATTACTATTTTTCCTTGCTTTAGCTCTTCATTTAGTCTTTCGGAGCAGACTTCCATAATCTTCGCTTTGCCATGGACATTGTCAGTTATGATTCCCACCTGAGGACCTGTTAAAGAAATAACCGAATAGCCCAGGGCTTGAATCGCCATTGCCAATAAGGCAATTGATTGCTGTTCTCCTGTTGCTAGTAGCATATCATATTCCCGTTCGGAAGGATTATCTGTAATCTGCTTTGCCAAGCTGATCAAATCATCGGTTGTATCTCCTAGAGCTGATACAACCACCACCACATCGTTGCCTGCATCTTTACATTCGGTAACTCTTTTGGCCACCCGCTTAATTCTCTCTGGGTTTGCCACCGAGCTACCACCAAATTTTTGCACCACAATTGCCATTAATTACTCTACCCCACTTTCCAAATCCATTATTTCTGCACCTATGTTATTTGGGCTTAATATCTTTATTGCACAGTTGACACCATATTGACTAAAGGTTTCCTGCATAATTTGGCCAATATTTTCGTCTTCATTACCGCTAAAGGCTATCAGGGTAGGTCCTGCCCCGCTAAGGGCAACGGGACAAGCTCGATTCTTAAGCTGTTTAAAAACCTCTTCCATCCCCGGCACTAGCTGACTTCGGTAAGGTTGATGCAGTTTGTCCTCCATAGCCTTAGCCAGAAGCCTTAAATCTCCCTCTAGCAGTGCCATTATAACCATTCCCACTCTTCCCATGTTAAATACTGCATCCTGAAGGGCAACCTTTTGAGGGAGCACCTCCCGGGAAAGCTTTGTAGATAAGGTAAATTCGGGAATAGCAATCACTGTCTTGATTTTACTGTTTCCATGAATTTTGCGCCAAAATACCTCTCCATCTATTTGGGCACTGACGATTATCCCACCTAATAATGCTGGCGCTACGTTATCCGGATGTCCTTCAAATTCGGTGGCTAGATTTAGCAGCTGATCCTTGGTCAGCTTGTTTCCCGCCAAATAATTGGCGGCTACTATGCCTCCCACAATAGCTGCTGCGCTACTGCCCAATCCCCTGGCTACAGGAATCTCATTGATCAGTCTCATGGACAAACCCGGTGGATGGTAGTCCGCTAGGTCAAACACTCTTTTTGCTGCTTGATAAACTATATTATCAGCATTTTGGGGTATATCATCAACACCGAGGCCTTCTACTTGAATTGTCAGACCTTCAGCAGTTTCTTCTAGTTCCACATAATTGTATAAGTCCAATGCCATGCCTAGCACATCAAAGCCTGGTCCCAGGTTGGCTGATGTGGCAGGTACCTTTACCATTACCATATTTTTTTCACCCCTTACTGGATTACTTCCAGCACCGCTTCTTGGGTAGCATCAACAGTTAATGGCTTTTGAGTAACTACCTTAATAGCATTGTCTGGGTCCTTTAAACCATTGCCAGTTAACACACAGACAATTTTGTCCTCTTTGGAGAACTTATGGACTTTAGACTTTTTCAGCAGTCCTGCCACAGAGGCTGCCGAAGCGGGCTCAACGAATACGCCCTCTTCTTTGGCCAGTAGCCTGTAGGCTGCTAATATTTCCTCATCGGTTACGCTGTCAATAGCTCCCTTAGATTCCTGAGCTGCATTGACTGCTCCCTGCCAGCTGGCTGGGTTGCCGATTCTAATAGCAGTAGCCACTGTTTCGGGATTTTCTACAGGGGCTCCATTGACAATTGGAGCTGCACCGGCTGCCTGAAAGCCCAGCATTTGGGGAGTGCTCTTTACTATGCCAGCCTGATAAAATTCCTTAAAGCCTTTCCAATAGGCAGTGATGTTGCCCGCGTTTCCAACTGGAATACACAGGTAATCTGGAGCAATACCGCCTAGCTGCTCACATATTTCGAAGGATGAGGTCTTCTGCCCTTCTATACGGTAAGGATTAACCGAGTTTACTAATGTTATGGGATGAGTATCAGTGATATCTCTAACAATATTTAAGGCCACGTCAAAGTTTCCTCTGATTGCCACTACCTCTGCCCCATAGATAATAGCCTGGGCCAGCTTACCTAAGGCAATGTTGCCATCGGGAATCAGTACTATACAGCGCATGCCGCTGCGAGCAGCGTAAGCTGCTGCTGCAGCAGAGGTGTTGCCAGTGGAGGCACACATGATAGTTTTGGCTCCTTCTTCTACTGCCTTCTGCACAGCCATAACCATTCCCCGGTCTTTAAAGGAGCCAGTGGGGTTAAGACCTTCATATTTTAAATATACTTGAGCTCCTACTAGTTCTGAAATGCTGTAGGCTGGAATCAGTGGGGTATTTCCTTCATTTAAAGAGACTATTTTAGTGCTATTACCTACTGGTAGGTATTCTTTGTATTTGTTGATAATTCCAGTCCAGACCATTAGGCAACATCACCTCCTTCTACGCGAATAACATTGCTGATTATTTCTACTGTTGAAAGCCCTTGAATGATTTTCAAGGCATCTTGGATATTTTGCTCCTGCACCCCGTGGGTCACTAGCACAATCTCAGCGTATTCGCTGCCGTGGCGCTTTTGAATTACTGAGCCGATACTTACTCCCTGGTTGCCAAAAACGCTGGCAATGCTAGCCAGTACTCCGGGCTGATCCTTTACTGTCACTCTGATATAGTATTTCGCTTCTACTTGACCAATTGGCTTAAGAGGTTTGTCTTCATAGCAGGTACAGATTCCAAAGCCGGTGTTGTTGCCAACCACATTGCGAGCTACCTGCACCACATCACCCATTATAGCGCTGGCTGTAGGCATTTCTCCAGCACCAGGTCCATAGAACATGGCCTGGCCAATTGCATCTCCTTTGACAAAGATGGCATTAAAGGCATCGTTAACTGATGCTAGCGGATGGGATTTAGAGATAAAGACTGGATGTACACGAGCCTCTATCTGGCCATCTGTCTCCTTGGCAATGCCTAATAGCTTGATTACATAACCTAATTCTTTGGCGTACTGAATGTCAGAAGCGGTGATTTTAGTGATACCTTCCACATAAACATTGTCTAGCACTACTCGAGAGTTAAAGGCGATTGATGCTAAAATAGCCAGCTTGCGAGCTGCATCGTGACCTTCCACATCGGCAGTAGGGTCTGCCTCGGCGTAGCCCAGATCCTGAGCCTCTTTTAGGACATCAGCGAAGCTACTGCCTTGAGCAGTCATTTTTGTCAAGATGAAATTGGTGGTGCCATTGATAATGCCCATTACTTCATATATTTTATTGGCAGCTAAGCAAACCTTAAGAGGTCTGATGATGGGGATACCACCGGCTACACTAGCCTCAAATCGCACATCCACCTGCTTTTCAGCTGCAGCATCAAATATTTCACTTCCATGACTGGCGATTAGATCCTTGTTGGCAGTCACTATGTTTTTACCTGCTCCAATAGCCGCTAGGATATAGTCCTTTGCAGGATTTATTCCTCCCATCACCTCTATGCAGATGCTGATTTCTGGGTCATCTATAATATCTCCCACATTTTCTGTCAGCATGCTGGGTGGTACCGGTAGCTTTCTGGCTTTAGTCAAGTTGCGAACTAGAATTTTTTTGACCTCTAGGCTAGCACCTAGTTTTTTCTCGATAAATTCTTTGTTTTCTAAAATGATTCGCAGTACACCAGTACCTACAGTTCCTAAGCCTAATAGTCCCACCTTAATTACTTGTTTGTTTTCCACTCTTGTTCCTCCTTTGCTGTTCTCTTCTAATCTTGACCTACTATTTGTACTGAATTGACACCCTCTATCTCACGCAAGCTGTGCAGCAGGCTCTCCAAGTCATCCTGCACTTCATTGGTATCAAAGGCCAGGGAAACATAGGCAAGACCTTGCAGCGGTAAGCCTTGATTGATAGTCAGGATATTTCCTCCCATATAAGCAACAGTATTGAGTACCTTAGACAGTATTCCCGCCTTATGAGCTAGCACTAAATTAATAGTGATAATTTTGCCTCGGCTAGCTTCATGAATAGGAAATATCCCGTCTTTATACTTATAAAAAGCACTTCTGCTTAAATGTACAGTATCTACAGCTTGGTTTACTGTCTGTGCTTCTCCTCGAGCCAACAGCTCTTTTGCCTGGGCAGTTTTTAGGATTGCTTCGGGCAGGATAGCTGCGCTGACCATGAAAAATTTTTCACTTTTCCTCATCTAAATCACCGTCCATGCCAGGAGGATATTTATCTATGTATGGTAGACATTATAACAACTTTGGCTAGGTTGTGCAAGAGTTTTTGCTAGACAAAATAAAAGTACGAAAAAAGAAGCAATTTTTAAACAATTGCTTCTAGGTTAGCTTGGCTAAAAATCTTCCTAGCCCTTTTTCCAGCTGTTCAAATTCGGTTAAAAAGGCGTCGTGACCATAAGGGGAGTCTATTTCAAAGTACTCTACATCCTTGCCGAGTCTATGTAACACTGTCACCATTTCTCGCTGCTCATGATAGGGGAAGTTGGTATCGCTGCTGATTCCTACCAACAATATTTTTCCTTGAATATGCTGAAAAGCTTTTTTAACACTGCCAATACCTCTGCTCACATCATGTAAATCCATGGCTTTTAAAAGATATAGATAGCTATTGGCATCAAAGCGCTTAGTTAGCTTTTTTTCTTGATATTTTAGATAGCTTTCCACTTCAAAGCTGCTTTGGTGAGTGAACAGCTTTTCTGGACTCTCCATATTTCTCCTAAAGCGCATGGTAAAGGAGGCATCACTTTTATAGGTTAAGGTAGCCAGCATCCTGGCTAATGCCAGTCCTTCCGTTGGCCCCTGACTCGGATAGTAATCGCCCTTCTGCCAAGATGGATCTTGAGTAATAGCTCTCCTGCTAACCAGATTATATCCAATGGCCATGGGTGAATGACGACTGGAGGTGGCTATGGGAATAATAGACTTTACCAGCTCTGGATGTAATATGCCCCATTCCAGTGCTTGCATGCCTCCCAATGAACCACCTATTACTGTGGTCAGCTTTTCTACTCCCAGATACCGGATTAGCAGGTACTGGGCTTTGACCATGTCCTTGATGGTGACAATGGGAAAGCTCATCCCCCAAGGCTTTCCAGTTAGTGGATTGATGCTGGCTGGACCAGTTGTTCCATGACAGCCGCCTAGTACATTAGAGCAAATTACATAGTGTTTTTCTGTATCAAGGGTTTTACCAGGTCCCACTAGAGGGTCCCACCAGCCTTTGGTACCCTCCTGATCTTGACCTGCTACAAAGGCGTCTCCGGTCAGGGCATGGCAGATTAAAATGGCATTATCCTTTGTTTTGTTTAATTGTCCATAGGTATGATATGCTACTGTTAGCTGGGGAAGTTGGTCTCCCGACTCCAAGGTAAATGGTTGCTCAAATACAGCTAATTTATGCTTTTTATCCATTATATCGATACTCTCCTTTGACAAGAGTTATTTATCTAATCCTTGCTCTAGGTCAGCAATGAGGTCCTTAACGTCTTCAAGGCCTATTGACAAGCGAATTAAATCCTCAGTAACTCCCGAGCTCAGCTGCTCCTCCGGTGTCAATTGCTGGTGGGTTGTAGTAGCTGGATGAATTACTAGGGAGCGGGCATCTCCAATGTTTGCTACTATTTTAAAGAGCTTTAGGCTGTCAATAAATCTTGGAGCACGCTCTTTACCTCCTTTAATGCCAAAGGTCAGAATGCCACTGGCACCCTTTGGCAGATATTTTTTACCTAGATCATAACTGATATGACTGGAAAGACCTGGATAGCTAACCCAGCTGATCTGGGGATGCTGCTCTAAGAATTGGGCTACAGCCAGTGCATTGCTTGAGTGCCTCTCCATGCGCAGATGTAATGTCTCTAAGCCTTGTAATATGAGAAAGGCATTAAAGGGACTAATAGCTGCTCCTAAGTCGCGCAATAGCTGTACACGAGCTTTTCCAATGTAGGTTGCTGGTCCAAAGGCCTGAGTATAGACTGCACCATGGTAGCTGCTGTCAGGCTGGGTAAACTGAGGGAATTTCCCGTTATCCCAAGGAAAGTTTCCTGAGTCTACTATTATTCCTCCAATGCTATTTCCATGACCACCTATATATTTGGTAAGAGAGTGAATGACAATATCTGCTCCATGCTCAATAGGCCGACACAGATAGGGGCTAGCAATTGTATTATCAACTATGAGGGGTACCCCTGCCTGGTGAGCTACTTCTGCTATTCCTTGGATATCTAATACATTGAGCTGGGGATTGCCCATAGTCTCAGCATAAAGGGCCTTAGTTTTGTCAGTTATTGCGGCCTTGAAATTTTCTAAGTTACTTGAGTCAACCAGCTTGACATTTATACCTAGCTTGGGCAAGGTAACCTTGAATAGATTATAGGTTCCTCCATAGAGACTACTTGCTGCTACAATCTCGTCCCCAGCTTGAGCGATGTTTAAAATAGCTAATGTTTCTGCAGCTTGGCCAGATGAAACAGCTAAGCTCCCAACTCCTCCCTCAAGGTCAGCAACTCTTTTTTCCAGCACATCGGTGGTGGGATTCATGATTCTAGTGTATATATTGCCCCCCTCTTCTAATGCAAAAAGCTTGGCGGCATGCTCTGTATCCCTAAAGGCATAGGATGTGGTTTGATAAATTGGAGTAGCAATAGCTCCTGTAGTTGGATCAGGCTCCTGTCCTCCGTGTATGGCAATGGTAGCAA